>JAJZDJ010000162.1 GCA_021828685.1 Actinomycetes bacterium
TGCTCCTGGCTTCCATCGGCGAAGAGGTCGACGTCTTCCAGGCTGACGGGGCAACGCATCTGGCTCAAATCGTGGTTGACGTGGCGAACGTTCGTTGTCACCTTCGTGGGTCCCCCCCCTTTTTCGGGCTGACGGTAGCCCTACCCGGCCCTGACGACTAGGGCATCGCCTTGGCCGCCGCCACCGCACAAAGCGGCGATTCCCAGGCCACCGCCGCGCCGGCGAAGCTCGTGCAGCAAGGTGAGCGCCAGCCGGTTTCCTGACGCCCCTATCGGATGCCCGAGGGCGATCGCGCCGCCGTTCGGGTTCACCGACTCGTGGGTCAAGTCGAGGTCATCCATGGATGCAATCGCCACAGCGGCGAAGGCTTCATTGAACTCGAAGACGTTCACATCTGACACCCCGAGTCCCGCCTTGGCAAGAGCCTTGGCAGCCGAACGCGACGGCTGTGTCATCAGGCAGGTGTCAGGGCCGGCGACCATGCCGTAGCTGACCACCCGACCGAGTGGCTCGACGCCGCAGCGACGCGCCGCTTCTGCTGACATCACGATGACTGCGGAGGCGCCGTCGGATATCTGCGACGCGTTGCCTGCCGTGATCGAGCCATCGGCGGCAAACGCCGGGCGCAGGGCAGACAGGGAGTCCACCGTCGTGGCCGAACGTATGCCCTCGTCGACGCTGACCGTCACAGGGTCGCCTCTGCGCTGTTGGATCTCCACAGGCACTATCTCCGAGGCGAAGCGCCCTTCTTTGGTGGCGAGCGCCGCGCGTTCGTGGGATGCGGCTGCGAACTCGTCCTGGCGGGCGCGGGTCACGCCCGGAAACTGACCCATGTACCGTTCGCTGTCTGCGCCCATGGCCTCGTGGCTGCGGGCGTCCTCGAGACCGTCGTACATGAGAGCGTCGCGAAGTTCTCCTCCCCCCAGGCGGTAGCCCTGACGGGCCCCTGAAAGCAGGTGCGGGGCGTTGGTCATGGATTCCATGCCCCCGGCGACCACGATGTCGGCATCACCCGCTTTGATCATGAGGTCGGCTTGGTAGATGGCGTTGAGGCCCGAAAGGCAGACTTTGTTGACGACCGTCGCAGGCGTCGCCATGGGGATTCCGGCGCCGATCGCTGCCTGTCGGGCTGGAACCTGCCCGGCGCCCGCCAGAATCACCTGGCCCATGATCACGTAGTCGACGTCGGTAGGCTCGACGTTCGAGCGCCTGAGCGCTTCCTTGATCGCCACTGAGCCGAGCTGCGCGGCGCTCAGGCCGGCCAAGGCTCCCGACAGCTTGCCGATCGGGGTGCGGGCGCCCGCCACAATTACAGATTCAGGCATGAAAACCTCCTACAAGAACAATACCGGCCGGCCGGCGTCGTCTTCGATTCGTCGCCACCGAGAGTCGGCTAGGAGCGGGGTTCCCTCGGCTAGGAGCGGGGTTCCCTCGGCAGTCCGAGGGCTTTCTCGGCGAGGGTGTTGCGCTGCACCTCGTCGGTTCCTCCTCCAATCGACATGGCTCGGCAGTTGAGGACCTGGTACGAGAAATAATCGCGGTCCGCGTCGTCTGGCTCCCAGGAAGCTCCGCCGGACAGGGCCAGCCGGTGGGCGAGCTGGGCGGCCGCGCGACCCTGCTGTGTCCGCCACAGCTTACCGATGGACGGGTGCACCGACCGGCGGCCGAGCCATCCCATGATCGTCTCGCCGCTGTAGAGACGGGCAAGGTCTTGGCGCACGAGGGGATCGTCGCCTCGTTCCCGGGCGCGCGCCAGGTCGGCCAGCTGAGCGACGGGTATCGGGACACGACCACCCTTGATATGCGCGGATGCCTCCCGTTCGACAGACGACGTTCCGGTCGCGACGCGTTCGTAGCCGAGCAGCGCGACGGCCGCCCGCCACCCGTCGTTGACGTCGCCTACCACCCAAGATCGTGGTATCCGGGCGTCGTCGAAGAACACCTCGTTGAAATCCGCAGCGCCGGTCATCTGACGCAGGGGCCGTACCGTCACGCCGGCTTGTTCCATCGGGAGAGCGAACATCGTGATGCCACGGTGCTTGGGTGCTTCGGGGTCGGTGCGGGCGAGCAGGATGCCCATTTGGCTGTGCTGCGCCCCGGAAGTCCAAACCTTCTGGCCGTTGACCACCCACTCGTCGCCGTCGGCAACCGCGCTCGTGGAAAGCGATGCGAGGTCCGAGCCGGCGCCGGGTTCGGAGTACAGCTGGCACCAGATCTCCTCTCCTGACAGGCCAGGTCGCAGGAAGCGGCGCTTGACGTCTGGCGACGCAAGGTCGCGGATTATCGGAAGCGCCATCCTTGCGCCGATTGCGAAGACGTCTTCCTCGGGGGGGAGACGGCCTCGGCTCTCCTCCTCGTAGACGGCCAGGTAGGCGGGGTCGGATCCGTGGCCGCCGAACTCCGCCGGATAGCCGAGCCCCCCGAACCCCGCTTGGTAGAGGGCCTTTCGCCAAGCCCGGGCGCGCTCAAGACGACCCTTATGCTGGGCGAGGGTCTCAGGTACGATCAGGTCGAAAAATTCCCGCACCTTCTCGCGCAGGCTCGCCAGTGCTGACGCCCGTGGCGAATCGCGCAGCTCATCCGTACCCGCGTCGGGTGGGTCAGCCGACCGCATGCAGGATCTCCTCGAAGCTTCGCGCAGCCCCGTCGCGCAACGCTCTTTTCACCGAAACCACCACAGTTCTGTCACCGCCGGCGAGCGTCGATGCCAGCTCGCGCGATCTTGCGAGCACCCGTTCGTCGGGCACCACGTCGAACGCCAAGCCGTCAGCGAGAAGTTCTGATGCGCTCCTGCGATGGCCGCCGAGCACAAGCTGTGTGGCGCGGCCGACACCGTGTTTGTAGAGAAGCCACGCAGTGTTCATCGGCGCCAGTCGACCCATAGCCAGCTCGGGGACCGATAGGAACGAGCTCTCCCCGGCTACCAGGAAATCACAGGCGAGGGCGAGCGAAGCCCCGGCTGCAACCGCAGCGCGTTCAAGCGCTCCGACGATCGGGACCGGGAAGGTAGCGAGGTCCCGGTGCAGCGCTGCCCAGCCTGAGGAGAACTCGTGTCCGCCGGGGGGTTCGCCCAGATCTAGCCCTGAGCAGAACGTCCCGCCCTCGCCTCGAAGCACGACGGCAGTGGTTGAAACGTCGTCGGCGAGCTCGGCGAACGCCACCCGGAGTAGTTCGACGGTGTCCGCGACGATTGCGTTGCGTCTATGGGGCCGGTTGAGCACCACCTCTGACCAAGCGCCGTGGGACTCCACTCGGACGATGCGGTCTAGAGGTACCGTTAACACCGATCGTTATCATAACGTCAACTCTCAGTGGTTGCAGGTTCGTCAGCCGAGAAGACCTATTTATTCCCCTGGGGGTTGGAGGGACCGGAGCGCACGCTCGAAGACGACGGTGAACTGGTCGTCGAGGGCTCCAAGCTCTATGCCGAGCTCTGCGGCGAACGCCTCGCGATAGAGGACGTATCCGTAGACGGACGTGACCAGAAAAGAGTGCACGGCTCGTACGTCCAGGTTCGGATCCAGCTCGCCCGACGTGACTGCGCTTCGTAGCAAGCTCTGGGTGTGATCCCGAAGGGGCATCATCCTCATCCGTTCCGTCCCGTCGATCAGAAGGAGCGTCCGAAGCTTGATCGTCTCCGGATCGCCGATGAGCACCTGAAGCAGACGCAACTGGCCGGCGATAAGCGGAGTGCGATCCACATGGCGCAGCTGTTGTAACGACCGTTCGCCTCTTCGACGCAGCGCCTTGCGCAAGAGCTTTCCCCTCGAACCGAAGTAGTGGTACACCAAGCCGCGGTTGACTCCCGCCTCTTCGGCGACCTCGCGCAGGTTGAGACCGGCGAGCACACCGTCGCGCGCCAGCAGTGCCATAGCCGCGTCCTCTAGAGCGGCCTCCGTGGCCGCCCGGCCGCCCGACTGCTCTCGGTGGGCTGATGAGATTCCGTCGTCTGCTGCCTGGGCTACGTCTGCTCTCGCCATGCCGCCAAGTATGACGTCAACGCAACGCGGGATGTGGACATTGACGGGGGCGAGGGCTGGCGTGTTAAAGTCAGGGCCTAGCGGAACGCTAAACATGGGAGGAGCGCCGTTGACCGGCAATGCCTACGCGGACGACCTACTCCTTAGGTCGGCGAAACTTGTCGATGACGGTTGGGACGGTGGGTTCAGCCCGAGCCAGTCGAAGGAAACGAACCCGATCGACGCCGGCCTGGCCGACTTTGGCGGAGGGGTCGCCCTGGTAGCGTCGTTCTCGCACGTCGTAGCGCTCGCCGGTTCGACAGGATTGACGTTGGTCGACACCTCTCTGGCCGCACTCGCAGGGGCAGTGCAGAACTCGCTTGCCTCCTGGTCGCCGGACCCGGTGGACACGATCATCTACACCCATGGGCACGTCGACCACGTGGGGGGCGCCCCACTGTTCGTGAAGTCCAACGCCGACGCCGGTGCGCGCCGACCGCGGGTGGTCGGCCACGCAAACGTGGCCCCACGCTTCCAGCGCTACGACGTCACAGAGGGCTACAACAGCCGCATCAACGCACGGCAGTTCCGCGGCCGCCGCAGGCTCGGCATGGATTCTCCCGACGAGCAGGCGAGAAGGTGGGGTGTCGACTGGGTGTGGCCCGACGTCAGTTTCGTGGATCGCCTCGCTTTGGACCTGGGCGGCCGTGAAGCTGTCCTGTTCCACGACAAAGGTGAGACGGACGACCACGCATGGGTGTGGCTTCCTGAGCAGCGGGTGATCTGCGGAGGCGACTTCCTCACTTGGGTGTTCCCGAACGCCGGGAACCCGCAGAAGGTGCAGCGCTACCCGGCTGAGTGGGCTCGGGCGATGCGGGCGATGGCGGCGCTCGAACCCGAGCTGTTCCTACCGGCGCATGGTCTGCCTATCGAGGGTCGCGACCGGATCCACCGGGTGCTCATCGACGTGGCCGATGCGCTCGAATCGCTAGTGTCCCAGACGTTGGAGCTGATGAACTCAGGGGCAAACCTGGACGAGGTTCTAAACACGGTCCGGCTGGCTCCCCGCCTTGCGGAACGACCGTACCTGCAGGCCACCTACGACGAGCCTGAGTTCGTGGTCCGCAACATTTGGAGACTCTACGGCGGCTGGTGGGACGGGGATCCGTCGCATCTCAAGCCGGCGACGTCCGTGGAGAGCTCAATCGAGCTTTCGAGTTTGGCCGGGGGGGCGCAACGCCTGGCCGAACGAGCAGCGCAACTGAGCGCCGACGGCCAGCACCGGCTCGCATGCCATCTGATAGAGATCGCGGCAAAGGGTGAGCCCACCAACGCGTCGGTGCACGCAGTGCGATCGGAGGTGTACCGCCGCAGACGTGACGGGGAGCTGTCGCTCATGGCGCGGGCGATCTACTCGGAGGCCGCGGAACGCTCCGCGGCGATATCGGGCGTCGAGAGCGCTGCGCCCGACGGCACCGCGCCCGACGGCACCGCCCCCGGAGAACCGTGACCGAACCCACTCCGGCGGAGTCTCGGCGGGACAACGTCCGATCTCTCGACCGTCTCATGTTCCCGAAGCGAATCGCTATCGCCGGCCTGTCCGCGCGGCCGCGGGCGTGGGGCCAGATGGCCTACCGCTACTTGATGGCGGGCGGTTTCGCCGGCGAGGTGCTCGCATACCGGCCCCGCCACGAGGAGACCGGCGTGGCGGCCATCAACGACTTCGCGGAAGCGGGCGAGATCGACCTCGTCGTGGTCGCAGTCCCCGCGGCAGGTGCAGTCGAAGTGATCCGCGAGGCATCCAACGCCGGGGTCGGGGCGGCTGTGGTCTTCTCGTCGGGGTTCGCAGAGGAGGGCGGCGACGGGATAGCGCTACAGGCGAGTCTCGTCGAGGCTGCGGCGGGGATGCCGATGCTCGGACCGAACTGCCTGGGGCTCGTGAGCGACCCTGCGAACGTGGTCGTGTCGGTGTCGGCGTTCCTGCAGCGCCCACGGCGAAGCGGACCGGTAGGGCTTGTGAGCCAGTCGGGCGCGATGGGTTTCATCCTTGCGGAACACCTTCGCAGGCGGGGTGTCGGATTCTCCTATTACGTGAGCACCGGCAACGAGGCTGCACTCGGTGCATCGGATCTGCTTCGCTACATCTCAGCGCGACCGGAAGTCAAAGTCGTCGGCTGCTATCTCGAAGGCGTCCGGGATGTGGCCTCGTGGCGCGAATCAACCCGACAGGCTCGCGAGGCTGGATGCGAGGTCGTGGTCCTCAAGGTGGGAAGGTCGGAGGCGGCGGAGCGAGCGGCGCTGTCGCACACAGCTTCTGCCGCCGGAGATGCGGAGATGTTCGACGCTGCCGCGCGAGACGACGGGGTGACGCTGGTCGGCGACGAGGAGGCCTTCGCCGAAGCGGTGACGGCACTCACCAGGCCCGTGAGGCTTCCCGCGCGCCCCGGTCTCGGCGTAATCACGATGTCGGGCGGGGGAGGAGCAATGATCGCCGACCAAGTCGGGTCGCAGGCTCAAGTCCCCGCACTGACCGAGTCGACCAGGGCCTCGCTTCGCTCCCTTGGGATCGCCCTCGCCGGGGACGGGAACCCGGTGGATCTGACAGGAATGTTCTTCGCTCACGTCGACCGCTTGGACGAAGTCATCTCCACTGTCAGTGGAGATGACTCGATCGACGGGACCGTGCTTTACTTCACCTTCGGGGATCAGCTGGTGGAGCACTACAGGAACCTGGCGGCCACGCTGGCCGATCGCCCGATCCCGACGTGGTTGGTCTGGGCCGGCGCGCCCGACGGGGAAGTCGAAGCTCAGGTCGGATCCGCTCGGGTCGTGGGGAGTATCCCTGCCCTCGCCCGGGCGCTTGCCGCGCAGCCACGCGAGTGCCGGGTCGAATTCGGGACTGTCCAATCCCACAGGACGACGTACGGCGGCGGAGGACTCCCCGACGGGTCGGTCCTGACGGAGGCTGCATTGGCGCCATGGCTCAGCGCACGCGGACTGCCCTACGTGGACATGGCGGTCGGCGACAGCCCCGATGAGGTCGTGGACGCCGTTCGACGGCTCGGGATTGTGCCGCCGTGGATCGTCAAAGTCGACCATCCAGGCGCACCGCACCGGGCCCGCCTCGGGCTGGTGAGCGCCGGTGTGCGAGACGCCGGGGTGCTTAGGGGAGAACTCGAGCGCCTCCGCGGCATCTCCGAGAAGCTCGGCTTTCACGGAGCCCGTCTAGTTGTAGAACCCATGGTTAGCCACGTCGGGATGTTCTCGCTCGGGGCGTTGCGCCACAGCCAGTACGGCCCGATGCTGCTCGTGGGACCGGGCGGCGACCAG
>JAJZDJ010000163.1 GCA_021828685.1 Actinomycetes bacterium
GCCGGCCAGTACAACCCTGCCGCTATGACAGCGGTGCTGCCGACATCGAAGAACGGATAGTGCTGCTTGCCTCTTGCGTCAAGAGGGCTCCGCAGGCGCGGCGTCGTGGTGAGCGTGCAGCCGGCGCTTATCGCCATGACGGCGGCGAGCACTCTCGCATGGCGCCCGTCCTGGGACGTAGGGGGATCCCGGTGAACTTTCCAGGCGAGCGCAGCCATCGCCGTAGCCCACGGGAGCACCGTGGACGGGGGCGCACCGCCATAGAGCTCCGAGAGCAACAAGAGTTGCCATATCGCACCAAGGCCGAGCACCACCGGGGCCGGATCGACCGGCCCGGCCTTCCAGCTGGGATCGGCTTCCAAGACGATTCTGTGGGCGTTGATGTCCAGCTGGCGTGGAGCGCCTGGAATGGCTGCCTGGTCGAGGTCGACCACTGTGACCTCCACGCGTCCGACGACTCCAAGCCGGTCGAGGTGCAGTTCCAGCTGGCGTGACTGTCTCGATGACACGACGACCGTGCCGTGGCCGGGCGTCACATGAACGTGCACGTCACGGTCGAGGCGAGGCGTGTCGTTGGTGCGTTTCTCCCATCGAAGTAGGGCGTGGCCGAGGAAGACCTCGGAGCCCCCGAGCCCGTCGCTGAGCTTGTTGCGCCATTCGCGCAGTGCCGACGCGTCCAACCCTGCAGGCGTTGCGCCAACCGCCGCCAGTACAGGTGCTATGGACCACAACCGGTCGACGACGGTATCCGCCCCGAGCGCAACCGACGCTTGACCGCTCAGGAATGCGTACGACTCGCGTGCGGACAGCTCCTTGTTGAATCTCAACTCCGCCGCTCTGCGCGACCGCAGCTGATAGGCCCGCAGTCCCCATCCGGTTGCGACAGCGACGGCTTGCCAGACGAAGGCTTCCCAGCCCGAGCGTCGACCGCGAAGCTTGCGCAACCCGGATACGACTACCGCTTCGACGAGCGGAATCGCCACCGCCGAGACCCCGAACCGAAGTCCCGCCTCGATACCGAGCGGTGTGACACAAAGCGTGGCTGGGTCGAACGGGACGTCCAAGACTTCCGCCCAAAGGGTCACGTCGACGAGGTCGGCGGCGAGCCTCTTGACCAGGTGCGGATCCGAAGTTCGGTTCAACAAACCGTAGGTCGCCGCATCCACTGCCGCACAGGCCGCCATCGCAAGATTGTGCCGCCGACTGCGGCGCGAGCCGAGAGCCTCGATCGTCGACGCTCGGGCCGCCGCCCGCATCAACGCGTGAAAGCGCGGCCGGGCGCGAAGCATCGCTTCGAGGGTGGTCCTCGAAGCTTCCACCTCAGCCCACACAGTCCCGGCGCGTGCCACGCCATGAGTATGCACGACCCCGACCGGCCGCGTGCGCGCGGCAGGTTAATGTGTCAGACGGTTTAGCGAACTGACCCGGAAGGAAATCGGAAGGTGCCGCAGGCCTGCGATGAAGGTCGACGGGAGTCTCTCGATCGTGCCGGCAAGCTCGATGTCACGCCACTTCGTGGCAATCTCGCGGAGGACTGCTGCGGTTTCTATCCTCGCGAAGTGGGCACCCAGGCACATGTGAGGGCCGCCTCCCCCGAATGCGAGATGGTGGTTCGGCGATCTGGCGAGGTCGAGACGGTCAGGATTCGACCACACGGCTTCGTCGCGGTTCGCCGAGCCGTAGAACAGCACTACTTTGTCCCCCGCTGCGATTTGCGTGCCTGCGACGGTGGCATCGGCGGTCGCCGTGCGGCGCATGTGCACCACCGGACTGACGAACCGCAACAATTCCTCTACGGCGCTCGCCATGAGCCCCTCCGGTTCGCCTTGCAGCTTCGCCATCTGCTCAGGCTGCTCGAGGAGAGCTTCGATGCCGCCGGCTATGAGATTGCGGGTCGTGTCGCCACCGGCGTTGACCAAAAGCAGGAAGAACCAGTTGAACTCCTCCCCGCTCAGGCGTTCTCCGTCGATGTCCGCGCAAAGCAGGGCGCTCGCCAAGTCGTCGCCTGGGTTGCGGAGCTTCTCGGCTGCCACCTGTGAAGCGTAAGTGTGCATCTCTACTACAGCGGAAAGTCGATCGGAGTCGGTGACTTCCGGGGCGGACGAGTGCATCACCTCTGTGAGGTGATAGAGACGGCGGCCGTCGTCATCGGGGATTCCCATAAGGCGTGCGATCACCTGCGAGGGCATCTCTCCCGCGACGTCGCCGACGAGGTCGCAAATTCCGTCGGCTGAGACGCTATCTACGATCTTGGCTGCGAGTGATTCGATACTCGCCTTCCAGGACTGCGCGTTCCTCGGGGTGAAGCTCCGACTCACCAAGCGACGGTAGCGGGTGTGATCAGGTGGATCCATGAACAGCATCATCAGGCGGGAGCCCCGGAGCTGCTCCTCGTCGGCGTCGGGGAGCATCACCCCACCGAGCCACGACGAGAACGTCTGCGTGTCTCGGTTCACTGCCTGCACGTCGCTGTATCTGGTGACCGCCCAGAACCCGCGTCCGGCGGCCTCCGGATGCCACCAGACCGGATGGTTCTGACGGAGCCAGGCGTACTGGTCGTGCGGTTGGCCTTGTGTGAATGAAGCCGGGTCGTCGAGCGCTATCTGCGGCGCACCCGTCTGGTCGATTACCATGCGGAACCTCCGATCCCCGGCCGCGAGGCGCAGCATAGCGCAGCGCTGTCGGTGCGGCGCTAACCTCCGGCGGTGACCTCCACACCCGCCACACCCGCCACACCCCGGATATTGCCTCTACCCGCCGGCGAGCGCACGTCGTCTGCGCAAGCACTGCTCGACTCGGTTGCCGTCGCCGGAGCGGACGCGAACATCTTCACGACCTTGATCAGGGCGGAAGGGCTGACCCGTCGTTGGCTGCCCTTCGGGGGGAAACTTTTGGCTGGCAAGCTGCCAGCGCGCGACCGCGAGTTGCTCATATTGCGGACCGCCTGGAACTGCCGCTCCGAATACGAGTGGGCTCAGCACGTAGTAATCGGACTTTCGGTAGGGCTCACCAGCGAAGAGATCGACCGTGTCCCCAAAGGCGCATGGGAGGGCTTCGACCTGACCCTGATCGCAGCTGCGGACGAACTGCACGACACGTTTCGCCTGAGCGATTCAGCGTGGGCCGCTCTAAGCGAAAGATACGACGAGGCTCAACTCATCGAGCTTCCTATGCTCGTGGGGCACTATCACATGGTTGCGATGACGCTGAACACTCTTCGAATAGCGCTCGATCCCGGCCTGAGCGGGTTTCGTCAGTAGTAGATCGCCCCTTTCACCCCGCCTCCGCACGCGATGACATCCCCGCTGATAGCGACACTGAGCGGAGAAGCAAGAAATGTCACTACCATCGCCACTTCGCGCGCGGTGACGATTCGGCCTATCGCATACACCGAACCTAGTTTGGCTTCGATCGCCTCGACGCTCACCCCTTGCTCGGCGGCCCGGGCTGACATCACGCTCTCGGTAGCCTCGGTGCGCACCACGCCTGGACTGACCGCCACGACGTTGATCCCTGACGCACCCAGTTCGTCTGCGGCGTTCTTGGTGAGCGCGGCTACGGCAGCATTGCGCATCGACGTGACGACCGACCCGGTCATGCGTGCACCCAGACCGTCGACGTTGACGATCCTCCCCCATCCTGTGGCTTTCATGGCGGGTGCGACCTCGCGGATCATTCGGAGGTAGCCCAGGACTTTGACGTTGACGTCCTCCCAGAATGCTTCTCCTTGGACGTCCACGACCTTCGCTGGAGTTACTTGACCGCTTGGGCGAGCGGCGCTGTTGACGAGGATGTCGACTCCTCCGAGGACGTCGGAAGCCCTCGAAACGAAGTCGCGCACCGAAGCGTCGTCGCCGGTATCGACCGTAACTGCGGTGACCGAGCCGCCCGTGGAGCGCAGTTCGTCTGCGGCGGCGCGCAACGCCTCCTCTCCCCGGGCACCGATCACCACGGAAACTCCCTCGGCCAACAGTGCTGCCGCCACGGCCTTGCCTATGCCACGGCTCGCACCCGTGACGATCGCCTTTTTTCCAGCCAATTCGAGGTCCACGGACACCTTGGTTAGTACATCCGCCGCTGCAGCGCCACCCACGCAAAAGGGGCAAACCAGGAAAAACCCCAAGTTCGCCCAATCCGGCGTCGAGATTCGATCGGAAGCAAACGCGTCCAAGTAGGCCTGATCGACAGGAGAGCAACACCTCTGATGGCATCGTGGCGTCCCCGGCGACGGGTCACCGTACACCAGGCCGCCCCACGACGGCCGGGCGATGAGCCACGACGGGTTGGCATGGCTTTGGCCGGCATCGCTGTCATCTTCGGGGCCGTGCTGTCGAGCGCGGCGCCGGCCGCTCACGCGAGCACCGTGGCCTCCGATCAGACCCAGCTCGCTCAGCTCGAAGCCCAGATAGCCAACGAAGGCTCCGCCATTCAGCAGCTGGTCACGCAATCCAATCAGGCGCAGATCCAGCTGACGGCACTCCAAGACAACCTCGTCACGCAGGAGCGCCAAGTCCGCTCCGACCAAATCGCCTCCGCTTCTGCAGCTGCACGACTGCGAGCCGTCGCCCTCTACGAATACGTCAACGGGTCGAGGTCACTAGCCGCCTCGGTGTCGCAGGTCCCGTCTTTGGCCGCCAGAGCCGAGGCCGCGATGATCGAGAGCGAGTACGTGAGCGCCGCAGGTGTCAACGTCTCCGACGCCATTCACGCCTACTCCCAGGACCAGAAGCTGGTGTCATCGGCCGAAGCCCATACCAAGGCCTTGGCCGGTGCCGAGACGAAAGCCCTGTCCGCGCTCAACGCAGACCGTACGGCCGCTCAGCAGGCGCTCAACACCGAAGAGACGACGCTGAGCCAGGTCAAGGGCAACCTCGCTATCCTCCTCGCCGCAGCCCAGGCACGCCAGACGGCTGCACAGCAAGCGTCCGAGGCTGCTCTGGCGGCGCAGGCCCGTGCAGCTGCGCAGCAGGCCGCTACCGTGCAGATCCGGGCAAGTGCCCCTACGACGACGTCGGCGCCTCCGGTCAACCCTCCAGTCGAGGTCCCACCCCAGAATTCGCAACCCCAGAATTCGCAACCGCAGAGTCCACCCCAGGAGAACGTCGCGCCCCCGAACAACTCCGCCCAGGGCATCACAAGCCGGCCGGTGTCGACGCCGGCGCCCGCACCCACCGAGCCTCCGGCGACAGTCCCGGCGACTCCCGTCACCACATACCCTCCGGTCACGGCCCCCGTCTTGCAACTCGTGCAGGCACCAGCGCCGGTCGTTCCGTCCCCAGGAACGTACGCCAATCCGCTTCGCGCCGTGGCGAACCTGTACCCGGAGCGCGTCGATCAGGGTGTCGACTACAGCGGCATCGGGCCGATATACGCCATCGGGGACGGGGTCGTGCTGTCGGTAACGAACTCGGGATGGCCGGGCGCAACTTTCATCGCCTACCGCCTCACCGATGGCCCGGCCGCCGGGCTGACCGTCTACGCCGCCGAGGACATCCTCCCGTCCGTCACCCTCGGCGAGTCGGTGACCAGCTCGACGGTCCTAGGAACGATGTTCGAGGGGCCCGACGGGGTGGAGACCGGTTGGGCGAGCTACGCGGGGACCGGCGCCACCATGGCCTACGGGGCCGGCCAGTTCGACGGCTCCAACTCGACGGCCTTCGGATACAACTTCTCCCTGCTTCTTGCCTCCCTCGGCGCGCCGGCCGGGGTGCTGCAGAACAGCCCTGCCACCGGGGACCTGCCGCCCGGATGGCCGCAGTGGTAACAAGCGTCTAACTCAGAGGCGGTCCGTAGAGGTCCCGAAGTTGGACACAGCAGCGTTGGACATTGTCACGACGGCGACGCCTTCATGGGGTCTGTCCAGGCGGACGGTGTCTGTCACCCGTCGAAGCGTAGCGTGAGGTCGGATCTTCAGGGCAGGACCGGGTCACCTCGGGCGCGCGACGTAGCCCCCCGACGCCAGCTACCCTACGACCTCATGCCTGGCATGAACACCGGCCTCGCTGCGACCAACTCGCTCGTCGTCGCAGCATTTCACCGCCTGCTCCTCCGCCAGGGCCTTGTCTGCCTGGTCGTCCTGGCGGTGCTCTGGGTCGCCTGGAACGTCCTTCGATCCCGCCGTCTGCGAGCGTTCGCCGGGGCCACCGTCGACTTCGAGGCTGGCTCACTGTCGCAGGCCGTCGGCTCAGCGACTCCGGAGGCCGCAGCAGCGCCGAGCGAGCCTGCCGCCCGCCGCCTTCTTCGCCTGTCGTTCGGCATGCTGTGGATTCTCGACGGGATCCTCCAAGGCCAAGCGTCAATCCCCCTCGGGATGGCGCCCAACGTCATCCAGCCCGCAGCGGCTTCGTCGCCGACGTGGGTGCAACACCTCGACAATCAACTCGCAACAATCTGGAGCTACCATCCCATCGCAGCACCCGCTGCGGCCGTGTGGGTGCAGGTCGGCATCGGACTTTGGCTTCTCGTCGCACCGAGAGGACTGTGGTCGCGCCTCGCTGGCGTGCTAAGCGTCGGGTGGGGCCTGGTCGTGTGGATTTTCGGCGAAGCGTTCGGGCAGATCTTCGCGCCGGGCCAGTCGTTTCTCTTCGGCCTCCCCGGGGCCGTCCTTTTCTACTGCGTCGCAGGAGTGCTGATCGCCCTACCTGACGAGGTTTGGGAGCGGGCGCGGACAGGCCGGATCATGCTTGGCTCCATGGGCTCGTTTCTGGTTGGGATGGCGATTCTTCAAGCCTGGCCCGGGCGCGGCTTCTGGCAAGGTCGTCCCTTGGCGAACGGCACCGCCGGACAGCTCGCTTCGATGGTCCGCCATATGGCCTCCACGCCACAGCCACATGCCATCGCCAGCGCCGTTTCGGCGTTCGCAAGCTTCGACGCTTCGCACGGTTGGGGGGTGAACCTGTTCGCCGTCGTGGCTATCGGCGCCCTCGGAATCGTGTTCCTCTCAGGCAGGCCCATCCTTCTTCGTGCTGGCCTCGCCGCCGCCGTAGTCCTGTTGCTCGCCGACTGGCTTCTCATCGAGGATCTGGGCTTCCTTGGAGGCGTCGGCACGGACCCGAACTCGATGATCCCGGCCCTCGTGATCCTCTTCGCAGGATACTTGGCGTTCACCCGGCCGGCAACTCGTGTGTCATTCGACGCTGCCTCAGTCCAAAGCCCGGACGTCGCCGTCAGGTCGCCGTTTGCCCGCCTCGCCTTGGACCCGACGTACACGCTGCGGGTGACGGC
>JAJZDJ010000164.1 GCA_021828685.1 Actinomycetes bacterium
GACGGCGTCCATCAACGCGACGCCGTGTTCGCTCAACACACTCCTCGGTCTCACCATTGCGTCAAGACTAGCTTGACGTAATGGGTTGGATGGCCTTGCACCGCAGGGTCCGCTTGGTGGCCGTGCTAAAGATCTCCGCTGAGGCGCCTGCTGTTGGTGGAACTGTTCGTCGGTTCCGTGTCATTGGGGCGCGGGCGTGACGAAAGGAGTCTCGATGGTCGACTACAAGCAGATCCTCCGGTTGCACTCCGAGGGGGTGAGCCAGCGTGGCATCGACCATGTCCACCGGGAGATGGCACGCCCGTCGGTGACGTTACTGCTGTTGTGGAACGAGTACATCCAAGATGCCGGGCGACTGGTGGGATGCCTTAGCGGTATTCCTTCTTCGCTGAACAGTATCGCCGATGGGTGACCTCAACAGGGGCGTCGATGCGGGTGCAGCGCAGCCCGGGCGAGTCGATCGAAGTCGACTGGGCCGGCGACGCGATGATCTTCGAGCTATTACAGCGGGGACGGGGGCGGGCGTGATCGACATCGAGACTCTCTCCAGGCTCAAAGCCATGCGTCTATCGGGGATGGCCGAGTACTTCGAGAACATGGCCGAGCAGACCGCAACGAACGGCACCCCGTTGGGACCGGAGATGGTAAAGATGGCCGTCGACTGGGAATACGAACGCCGGCGCAACAGCAAGCTCAGCCGGCTACGTAAGCACGCCGGTCTCGCCCAGCACGGCGGCCCGCCCCGGGCGCCACGGCTCACCCCTCAGCGGAACAATGGCTCACCACCAAGCGGAACGGTGGCCCCAGCCACCGAAATATCCAGAAACGTCCACAATGCTATGAGACATCGTGTCCACGATGTCACGAGATCGTGGGTCCACGAAGTGCTGAGACAGGACACACGATCAGATGAGACCCGCCGTCCACGAAGTGCTGAGACCTCGTGTCCACGATGAAGCGAGATTACACACCAACAGCCCGGACTACCGCTACCAACTGACGCTACGTGCCAGTAGGCGTCGTCCCAGTGTCGAGCCCTACTAGTCACAGACCTATCATTGCAGCCGAGTTCGACCGGTCCATTCCCCATCTGGCCTTCGGGTCTCGAACCCTGTAGCGCTGGGCTGGCGAGATCCTCCATCGCAACGCCATTGGCGGCGTCGTGGCGTTGTTCGAGCCATTGCCGGATCTGCGTACTGTGACGGGCGTGTTGCTCGATGGCGCGTTCTTGGATCCAGTCCAGCAATGACTTCGGTACCTGGAGCGAGGTAGTGACCATCAGCAATCTGTCCAACCTGGTCATCCGAGTCACCTCCCTTTGCGCTTGTGCGCTCGACGCATCGTTGAGGACCGTCACCCGTCGCGCTTGGCAGTCTCCACGTGGAGACTCGTACACAGGCTGGTCGAGGCGTTGCAGGGCTTGTTGATGGTCGAGTCCGATCTGTGACCTCGGCGGGTCCGGGCCTACGCAGCCGCGTGGGCAGCTGACTTACTGAACGTACGGTCGCTGGCTGACGAGGACCCGAAATGTTCCGCCTCGGGGCACGACCGGAAAGCGTGGACGCGATCGGAGCTTTCGCCGCTCGTGGCTCTCCCCCGGAGCGTTGTCACGAACGGGGTACCCTGCTGAGGACTCTTTGGAGAGCGCCGCCCGAGACTTCGATCTGGACCTGGTGGCCGGGAGTAGTCAGATACCATGAGAGGATGCTCTCGGAGATGCCAGACCGGATCAGTATTGATCCAACCGTTTGCTTTGGCAGACCGGTCATTAGAGGAACCCGTATCTGGGTCGGGCTGATTCTTTCGATGATGGCGTCCGGGGTTACCTCAGAGGAGATACTTCGCGAGTATCCGCAGCTGTCTGACGACGATCTGCGCGCCAGTCTTGCGTATGGCGCCGGCTTGGTGGACGCACACTTCGTCGACGTGGCGTGAGCCTTCGGGTCTCGAGCCTGTAGCGCTGGTATGGCGCGAAGGGCGTGTGGTTCGCGGGGGCGAACATTTTTTTCCGCAAACCTTACAAGCTGCGGCCAGAGACGCTTTTTGAGCGGGGTCAGCTGGACGCCGAACGTTCCGATGCCCGTCGAGTTACCGCTCAACGGGACTTCGGCGATGCCGGTCAGGAGGCTCGCTTGTCGGTGAACACCTCCCTCTCAAGGCGTTCCACCCTCGTGGCGAGCTCCTCCATCCCAACGCCACTGGCGGCGTCGCGGCGTTGCTCAAGCCACTGGCGGATCAGCACGCTGGGACGGACGTGTTGCTCGACGGCGCGCTCTCGAACCCAGTCCAGCAAAGACTTCGGAACCCGGAGCGAGGTAGTGACCATCGGGTCTGTTTCGGTCTCGTCCTCCCACGCGGCACTTTCCATATCGGTGGCGAAGTCGTGGGCCTCGGCGTGCGCGGCGATCTGGTCCAACCTGGTCATCGTAGTCACCTTCCTTTGCGCCGAAAGGCCCGACGCTCGGCATCTGTCATCTCCCGTGCGGTGACCACATAGCTACGACCGTCCAGCGCCTCGGCAAGCACCACGAGCAAGTGGCGTCCAGCGTCGGTGGCGGCGAAGAGATACTCCGTATCGTCGCGACCTCGCAACACGAGCCGGGGCCTCGTGTTAACGACCTGCTCGACCTCATGTGGTGTGACGGTGTGGGCAGCGATGTGGTCTTCTGACTCGTCGGTCCAGCGGATCTCCCGCACGCCGGAAGTCTACCGCCTGCAATGCGTCGCAGTGTACGAATTCGGTGAAGCGCCACGTGGACACTTGTGGCGACCGGGCCTCGTCATAGCCCTCGAACCGATGCTTATCGCGGATGGTGCCGACGACTATAGGGTCGACTCCGACGGATGAACCTTGCGCACAGCAAGCGGGAGCCGAGCAGCGCACAGTGAGCACACGATCGCAGTCACCGACGACGGCCCGTTGATCCTCACTGCTTTGTAGTTCGCTGATTGCGACTCCTGGTCGACGATCCGCTGACCGTGGCCGTACGCCTGCTGGTGCCCCGTGGAGCGTTGGTCCAATAAGAACCAAAGTCGCATCCGATCTGCTCGCATAGCCCTTCTGGGCCTCAGGTGCCTCATCGACAAGCCGCGACGGGTTGAGGTCTGGGCGGTGAAGTCCCGCCCTATGAGGTGGCGCCGGTATCATGAGGCCATGCCGACGAGTGACATAACAGCCAGTGACACCCCGAGCGTGTCGCCCGTGTTCGGCGACGTCGTAGCGAAGTTCCAGGCTGCCGTCAAGAAAGAGGTCGAGCGCCGCCTTAAGCTCGGACTTCCGGTGGTTGTAGACAGAGGGCATGGAGTCGAGGAGCTCACAGCAGACGACGAGGAGCTTCACCGCCTGCCTCAGTAGCAGCCCTGCGAATCTTCTCCCATCGCCGCGGGTCCAGAATCTGGCGAACTTTCTGGCCACGGACTGCCACTCCGGCTACGTGACCCTTGCTGCTGTCGAAAAGCTCCCACCTGTCGACGATCGGCATGTAGATGTCGAACAAAGCCCGGAGACCGGCGGACCATCTGCGTGCCAGTCTTGCGTATGGCGCCGGCTTGGTGGACGCACACTTCGTCGACGTGGCGTGAGACTGAATCCCGACGAGAATTTCAATACGAACGGTCGTCCGGCACGCTCTAACCGTGTGCACGCCGAGTGCCAGGACGACTGAGGGCCGATTTTCCCGAGTTCGACCGCCCCTTCCCCATCTGGCCTTCGGGCCTCGAGCCTGCAGCGCTGGTCTGGCGCGAAGGGCGTGTGGTTCGCAGGGGCGAACCTTTTTCCGCAAACCTTACAAGCTGTGGCCAGAGACGCTTTTTGAGCGGGGATGTGAGGGCGTCGCGGAGATCGGTGGGCGTTCGTCAACCCGATCCGGTAGAAGGGTCGCTGGGAGGGGCTCTCCCGACCGCTCACTCATAGTTCGGTTATCCTCATACTTCGGTGCTGCACCGATGTATGCTTTTAGCCGATGAATGACGGAACCGGGAGTCACGGTCGGACGCCGCGTCTTGTGGCGGCAGTTCGGGCCGTGCTTCCTCGCGCCGCCATATTGAAGGTATCCGATATCAACGGATCGGACGCGATCCTCGTGGTCAGCTCCCGGCGGCTGAAGGTGCGCTGGGTGGGAAGAGGCGGTCTTCAAGAGGTACGCGACGTCCTCGAATTACGCGACCGCCCGGACGTCATTGTCGGTTCCGAGATCTCCCTCGCTGCGCGCGCCTTGGCCACAGAATCGGGCCTCGGCTGGGTTGATGAGACGGGAGCTGCCGAAGTCGCGGTTGGCAACATTGTCGTCTCCCGCACCGGGTCTCGACGATCGAAGGCCTACCAGCCCAGCTGGAGTCCAGCCGTTATCGGGGTTGCCGAGGCGCTGCTATGTGGTGTCCCCGCGACCGTGGCGGCCGCGGCCGAGGCGACGGGGCATTCCACTAGCTCGGTTGCCGAGGCGCTCGCCGCACTATCGAAGTGGGGACTGCTCGAGGCTGGAGCGTCGAGAGGTCCCCGATCGGGGCGGAGGGTCGTGGCCCCGGACCGTTTGTTGGACGAGTACGCCCAAGCAGTGCGTGAACTACGACCGAAGCCAGAGCTCCGTTGCGGGGTCCTTTGGCGAGACCCTCTGGCCAGTGTGAAGCAGCTCGGCGAGAAGTGGGACCGCGCCGGCCTCGAATGGGCCGCCACGGGGACGGTCGCTGCGGCCGTGCTGGCTCCCTACCTGACAGATATCACGGCAGGCGACGTCTATGTCGACGCCAGAGGCGAAGCCGACCTTCGCAACGTGGCGCGCGACGCTCAGCTCGAGCCTATGGATGGTGGCAGACTCGTGCTCCGGCCGTTCCCTACTCAATCGTCGCGTCGGCTTGCCACTGACGACGGGGGTATAAGGGTCGCCCCGTGGCCCCGTGTATATGCAGACCTGCGCCAAGTTGGCGTCCGTGGCGAAGAGGCAGCTGAACACCTGAAGGAAGTCCGCCGTGGCGAATGATGATCCTCCTCGCTCGAGGGCGGCACGTCGAGCTGCCGAGGACGCGCTTGTCCGGGTGGTGCACCACTACGGCGAGACCGCTGAGTTCGTGCTGCTCGGCGGATTGGTCCCCGAACTCCTCTGTTCCGGAGCAGGAGTGAGCCACGCAGGTACGACCGACGTGGATGTCCAAGTCAACCTGGAGATAGCGGCTGGATCGACCAATATGGCCTGACTCGAGCAGGCTCCTCGGTAACGCCGAGTTCACGCCCGACGCCGAGCGGATCTGGCGATGGCAGACGGACATCGACGGTCAGCGGGCCGTTGTCAAGTTCGAGCTGTTGGCTGACCTGGACGACGCGCCAGCCGGTGCCGTGGTCAGCTTCGACGAGTGCGAGAAACTTGGCGCAATCAACCTCTGGGGAACAGGATTCGCGGCCCGCGACTGCTCGCCCCGACCGATGCGAGCGCGGATCGGCGGGGTCAACTATAGGGTCGAGGTGAACGTCACAGGCCTCGCAGGTTTCCTTCTCGCGAAGATTGCGGCGGCGTACGGGCGCCGGAAGGAGAAGGACTGGTACGACATCGCCTTCGTGCTCCTCCACAACAATGAAGGCGGCCCGGAAGCAGCGGCCAGACTCGTGCGTGACCGATTCGGAGGCGACTTCGTGGGGGCCGTCAGGACCGCGCTCGATGATCTTGCCGCCAACTTCGCCGATCCGGAGGCTCAGGGTCCCGCCGCTTATGCTTCCCAGATGGCTGTCGACCAGCCCGGTCTCGATGAGATCCAGCTGCGCGCCGACTCGGTCGTCGCTGTCCGGGCCTTCTACGCGCACGTCCCAGAAGTCACGTAACCGGACCCGTAGTCGATGTTCAGCTAGAAACGAGCCTCGGGCCGAAGAGCCAGAATGGCTCTCGTGGACTCTGACCCACTGTAATTCAGCCGGCTCCCTTGGTAGTCGATCACCCCCGGTGGATCCGGGCGACTCCGAGGTTCGGCACCTTGGTGTCGATCCGGCCACGGCCGTGGTCGCGTGCAGCTCTCAATTACAGCCGGCGGCGGCTCTCGAACGCCGCCCACCTCCAGGCGCGAAGCCGCTGCGTGTCGGCCCGCCCGTGCCCTGGCGCGCCGCCTTTTCGCCCTACGCAGGAGTCGAGTAGGACCCCACAAACTCGCCCCAAAAACGACAAGCCGCCGACCAAACATGCTGGTTGGCGGCCTGTGCGTTTGCAAAGAGGCGCGAAAACGCCGGTACTTGGTGGCGGGGGCACAATTGTACCGTTAGCTCCAACGACACGGCCACCGTGCCAGTCCGCGCCGTGCTCTGGCTGGACGACGAAAGCAGCATCGAGCCCGGCGTTTTCAACCTTTCGGCTGCTGACGCTCCTTCCGGAGGCCTCTCGAATCCAGTCCAGCAATGACTTCGGAACCCGGAGCGAGGTAGTGACCATCGGGTCTGTTACGGCCTCGTCCTCCCACACGGCACTTTCCTTCTCGGTGGCGAAGTCGTGGGCCTCGGCGTGCGCGGCGAACCGGTCCAACCTGGTCATCGTAGTCACGTTCCTTTGCGCCGAAAGGTCCGGTGCTCGGCATCTGTTCTCTCCCGTGCGGTGACCACATAGAGCATCGCTGGCGTTACGCGATGCCTAGTGTGAAAAGTTCGCCGTTCGCGCCGCTCTAGCGGCGTTTGTGCGCTTGACGCATCGTTGTGGACCGTCACCCTGCGGGCGCTTGGCGGTCTCCACGTGGAGACTCGTGCACAGGGTCTTCACCCGGGGCCGTTCATGGAGTCTCCATGTGGAGACTCGTACACATGGAGTCTCCACGTGGAGACTCGTACACAGGCTGGCCGATCGGTTGCAGGGCTTGTCGATGGTCGAGTCCGTTCTGTGACTTCGGCAGGGTCGGGTCGTGTGGTACTCGGCGTTGATGCTCGACGTGTGCCGCTTGGTCCGCATGGGCGACGAGGGGACTGCCGTCATCGCCCACGCCGCGGCCGACCGGATGGCGTCGCATCGAGCGGCGCACTTTGTTGCCGAATGGCTCGCGGAGCGTGGTGGTCCGGATCCCGACCCGTCCGTGCTCGACGCCGACACGGGCGGTGCGTTGACCCGCCTTGCTATTCTTACGGCATCGGCGCGACTCGACCTCGGCCCTGCCCTGGGGGTCGAGAGCTTCGCTGGCCGAGTCCGTGAGTCGTCGGGCAAGATGGCGCTTGTCGTGTCCGACGACGGCAGCGCT
>JAJZDJ010000165.1 GCA_021828685.1 Actinomycetes bacterium
TGGGGTTGACGATCACCTCCGCGTATACGACCCCGTCATCAGACAGGCGCCTCGCAAGGTCATATGCCTGGCGCTCGACCTGCTCGGGGGTACGCACCAGCCCGCACCACCAGTCGAGCCTGGTCAGAAGTTCGTCGAGGTTCGACGGCGACAGAACAGACTCCTTGTCGTAGGGCATCACCTCCCCGGCTTCGCGTGCCAGCTGGGCGATCCTTTCGGCGTCGAAGCTGCCCTCGAGGTGAACGTGCAGTTCGACTTTCGGCATGCGACGCAAAAGCTCGTGGTTCACAATGTCCGGATCATACCCACGAAATTCCGGCCGCCTCGACCAGTGCGCGAGGATCGGTAAGACTGCGATCGGAGGTTATGACGTGGCTTTGGCTGTTCCAAGCACCCTAGACGAGGCGATTGATGCAGTGGCGGGAGCTCCAGACGCGCAGCTGCTTGCGGGAGGGACCGACTTCTGCGTGCAGGTCAGCTTCGGGTTGCGACGGCCGACGGGCGTAGTTTCCCTGCGGCGCGTCGACGATCTGCGGGGATGGAGCGCTGATTCCGACACGATCACAATTGGCGCCTCGACGACCTACACCGCCATGATCGAGCAGCTCACCGGTTTGCTACCGGCACTGGCGGGCGCTGCTCGCAGCGTGGGTTCGCCGCAGATCCGCAACATGGGGACACTCGGCGGAAACGTCGCCACAGCCAGCCCTGCTGGCGACACCCTGCCCGTCCTGTTGGGCCTCGACGCCCGCGTCGGCCTCGCCGGAACGACCGGGCGGCGAAGTGTCGCCCTCCACGACTTGGTAACCGGCCCGAAACGTACTTCTATGCTGCCAGGCGAGATAATCGTCGACGTGACGACGAGACGGCCACGCGGACCGCAACACTTTCTGAAGGTCGGCACGAGGAATGCCATGGTCATATCCATCGCTTCGGCGGCCGTCGGCATCGATCCCGAAGCGGAGACGGTTTCCTGCGCGCTCGGCTCCGTCGGGCCGGTACCGCTTCGCGCGCCGCAGGCGGAGGCTTTCGCGGCATCCGAGATCGACTGGGCAGCAATGACCGCATCGGATTCGGCTCTTGCCCGCTTCGGTTCTCTCGCCGCATCGGAAGCGTCGCCGATCGACGACCACCGATCGAGCGCCGCCTACCGGCGAGCGGCCGTTGCGGTCATAGCCGAACGGGGACTGAGGAGATGCCTGCGCGATGCCGGATAGCCCCGACGCCCATATCGATGGCTCGACCGTGCCTTGGAGCTCCAGTAACGACTTCGACCTGACCGTCGACGGAAGAAGTCGCAGAGTTCGCGGATCGTGGCTGGGCGAGACTCTTCTTTACGTGCTCAGGGAACGCCTCGGCCTTCCGGGATCGAAGAATGCTTGCGAGCAGGGAGAATGCGGATCTTGCTCAGTACTTTTAGACGACGTCGTCGTTTGCTCCTGCCTCATTCTCGCAGCCGACGCGCAGGGCTGCACAATACGGACCGTCGAAGGCCTGAGCGCCAGCGGAGACGCAGCCGACGTGCAGGATGCTATGGTCCGCTGCGGGGCGGTGCAGTGCGGGTTCTGCACTCCCGGTTTGGTCGTGGCGATATACGATCTTCTTCGCCATTCCCCCGACGCGACCGACATGGAGATTCGGGAGTCGCTGTCGGGGAACCTCTGCCGCTGTACGGGCTACGGCCGGATCTTCGAGGCTGTCCGAGAGGTTCAAAGGGGGCGGTCCTGTGCCCGGCTCTAGCGGTATGACTACAAGAACGCGCACCACAGGGCTAGGCAAGTCGGAGCTCCGCCCCGACGGCATCCCAAAGGTGCGCGGCGAGTTCGCGTTCTCCTCGGACCTTTGGATGGATGCAATGCTATGGGGCCACACGCTTCGTAGCCCGCACGTTTCGGCTCGGATTCGATCTGTCGACCTTCGCCCTGCGCTCGCCATCCCGGGAGTGCGCGCAGCTATCGCGGCCTCCGACGTGCCTGGCAGGCCGACTTTCGGTTTGGAGGTTGCGGACCAGCCTGTATTCGCTTCTGACGTGGTGCGCTATCACGGCGAGCCGATTGCTGCTGTCGCCGCTGATCATCCCGAGACGGCCCGCCTAGCAGCGCGGGCGGTCCTAGTGGAATACGAGTTGGTCGAGCCGGTAGTCGACGCCGAAGTCGCCCTGCGAAGTGATCCATTGCACCCTGACGGGAACCTTTTTCGTCACGTGCGAATCCGCCACGGTGACCCAGGAATCGTCGGTGATGTCGTCGTCGAGGGAACCTACGAGGTCGGAATGCAAGACCAGGCGTTCCTCGGCCCCGAATCCGGGCTCGCAGTGCCAGGCGAAGACGGCGGTGTGGACCTGTATATCGCCACGCAGTGGCTGCACGTAGACCGCGACCAGATAGCCGCGAGCCTGGGACTGCCCGCAAGCCTTGTCAGGTTGCACCTGGCCGGCGTCGGGGGTGCGTTCGGCGGGCGCGAGGACGTGAGCCTGCAGATCCACCTCTGCCTGCTGGCGCTTCGCTGCGGCCGGCCAGTCAAAATGGTCTACTCGCGCGAGGAGTCCTTCTTCGGTCACGTCCACCGCCATCCCGCAAAGATGTGGTACCGCCATCACGCCGACTATGCCGGGAACCTCGTCAAGGTCGAAGCACGACTCGTCCTCGATGGCGGAGCGTACCTGTCGTCGTCTAATGCCGTCGTTTCCAACGCGGCGTGCTTCGCACCCGGACCGTACAGGGTGGCTAACGCAACCATCGACGCCTACGCGGTTCGGACCAACAACCCTCCGTGCGGGGCGATGCGAGGCTTCGGTTCGGTTCAGGTCTGCTACGGCCACGAAGCCCAGATGGACAAGCTGGCAGCGGCCCTCCACGTCGATCCCGTCGACCTTCGACTCCGCAACGCGCTTCGCCGTTACGACCGGATGATCACGGGTCAAGTATTGACAGGTGTCGTGCCGGTACGCGAAGTGATTGAGGCCGCCGTGGGCCTTCCGATGCCTTCAGGGCGCTGCTTGGAGGATCCTGCATTGTCGCTTCCCGGCGGAGCCGGTCTGAGTGCAGACGTGTCAGACGTGTCCCGCGGCGTCGGCGTCGCTGTCAGCTTCAAGAACATCGCCTACTCGGAGGGCTTCGACGACTACGCATCGGCGCGAGTACGCCTCGAAAGCGACGACTCGGCCAACGTGACTGCCACGGTCTTCATAGCCACCGCCGAAGTCGGTCAGGGATTCGTTACGCTCGCAGGCCAGATCATCGCCGAGGAGCTGGGTCCGTTCGGAGTCGTTCTCGCCCAGGCGAACACCTCCGATGTCGGCTCAGCCGGATCGAGCAGCGCATCACGTCAGACTTGGATGAGCGGCGGGGCGCTTATGCTGGCGTGCGCAGCAGTGCGCCATATCCTTTCGGAGAGGGCAGCCTCTGAGCTCGACGAGCCGGCCGCCGCCGTGGCCTACGACACGGGAGAACTGCGAAGCACGGTCAGCGGTCGGCGAGTGACGGCAGCGGAGCTTTTGATCTCAGGACCGATCGACGTCGAGGAGGTGTATCACCACCGTCCGACCATGGCGCTCGACGCGGACGGCCAAGGCGACGCGCATCTGTCATTAATGTTCGCGGCACATCGGGCGGTAGTCGACGTAGACCGCGGGCTCGGATTGGTCAAGGTGGTCCAGGTCTCGACAGGACAGGACGTAGGCCGAGCGCTCAACCCGCTGGCGGTCACCGGGCAAATCGAAGGGGGTATCGCCCAGGGGATCGGCCTCGCGGTGATGGAGGAAATCATCCTCGATGAAGGACGCGTCCGAAATGCTTCGTTCACCGATTACCTGATTCCGACGTCGTTGGACATGCCGGACGTCCTCGCGACGCTCATCGAGCAGCCGGAGCCGGAAGCCCCCTTCGGAGCGAAAGGAGTTGGCGAGCCACCAACAATTTCCTCGGGCCCTGCAGTGCTCGCCGCGATCCGGGCTGCGACGGGCTTGGAGCTGACACGCGCACCGGTGCGCCCTGAGCACATCGCTTTATCCGATGGTATCCATACTGTGTCGGACCCCTCGGAGGACCGAAGTTCGATGCTCGCAGGCGATAACGCCGGCCTGTAGAGATACATTGAGGCGCGAACGTCCGCCGCGTGAGTGGGAAATCGAAGAGCTCCTGGCGCCTCTCTTCGACAGCGAAGCTGCCTACGGACCGACGTGGGCTGTTGCCGTCGCCCATCGTGGGGCGCTGGTCTACGAACGCTACGCGGGTCGCATGGATTCCTCGAGCGGCGAGGGCGAGGTCGTCGGGCCGGACACCCGACTTTTGTCGTGGTCAGTTGCGAAGTCGGTCCTGCATGCCGCCGTCGGTGTACTTGTCGGATCGCAGCGTCTGTCACTCTCGGACACAGCCGTCCATCCAATGTGGCACGAGACTTCGGACCCGCGCCGCGCGATCACCCTCGAGGATCTGCTCACTATGCGCGACGGCCTCGACTTCGTGGAGGACTACGACCCCACTTCGCAGCGCTCGGACGTTATCGAGATGTTATTCGGCGGAGTATCCGACATGGCGGGATACGCGGCGTCGAAGCCTCTCGCCGCTTCGCCCGGTTCACGATTCAGTTACTCGAGCGGCACCTCTAACATCATCTCGGGAGCAGTGGCAGAACTGGTGGGCTACGGCGACGAATACGCATCGTGGCTCGACGACAACCTGTTCCACCCGCTCGGGATGACAAGCGCGCAAGCGACCTTCGACGCCAAGGGTACGTGGGTGGCGTCCTCGTATCTTCGTGCGACGACCACCGACTGGCTGCGCTTTGGTGAGCTTTACCTCCGCGGCGGCATGTGCGCCAATCGTCGTATCCTGCCTGCGGGCTGGGTCGATCACGCTCGCAGGGCCCGCTCGGCTACGCCCGACGACTCGCACACCTTTTACGGGGCACACTGGTGGACCGATCCCTCCGATCCCGCTGGCACCTTTTGGGCTGACGGCTATGAAGGCCAGACTGTCATCGTCTGCCCTGGCTTGGATCTGGTGGCTGTGCGTTTCGGCAAGTCCCCGCCAGGGTCGAACGCCATCGGAAGCTGGCGACGGTCGTTTGTTTCGACTCTCCTCTCCCGGTCGGGTGGCTGTCGGTAAAGCTAGGTGCAGGGACGGAAGTTTGCGAGTAATAGAGTAAACAGGTGGCCCTAGACCTAACTGTGGTCGACGCGTTCACCGACCGACCCTTTACCGGCAACCCTGCGGCCGTCGCCGTCGTCGACGAGTTCCCTAGCGGGAACCGTATGCAAGCCGTAGCTCGCGAGATGAACCTGTCGGAGACGGCGTTCGTCGCCCGGAGAGCTGACGGCGACCACGACCTTCGATGGTTCACACCGGCTGTCGAGGTGGACCTCTGCGGTCATGCAACCCTTGCGTCGGCACACCTCCTCGGCGGGTCTGCGACTTTTCACACCCGAAGCGGCATCCTCAACTGTAAGCGGGGGCTGAACGGAATGGTGGAAATGAGTTTCCCGGCCGATCCACCTTCGCCGGCTGAAGTCCCGAGTTCGCTCGCCGGCATCGACCTTTCCTGGTACGGGCGTGGACGCTTCGATATCTTGGTGCAGCTGCGCAGCGCCGCAGCGATCCGTGCCTTCCAGCCCGACTTGGCGACACTTGCAGCCCTCGGCTCGCGTGGGGTCGTCATAACCGCGTCGGGAGATCGCCCGAACGTCGACTGCGTCAGTCGCGTGTTCGCTCCCAACGTCGGCGTAGCCGAAGACCCCGTAACCGGGTCGGCCCACTGCATGCTCGCAGTCTTTTGGGGTGACGTCCTCGGCAAGGACGGACTTGTCGGCGAGCAAGCCTCCGAGCGCGGCGGTACCGTACACATGAGCCAACGAGGTGATCGTGTTGTCCTCGCTGGAAAGGCTGTCACGGTGAGCGAAGTCCGACTCCTTGTCTGAGGCCCTCCAATCCGCCCGTCAGAGGTCCGTCATAACTCGCGAGTAGACGGCGAAGTTCGTCGGTTCCCCGTGCAGGTGACGAAACGACCGGCTGACACCCTCGATTTGGAACCCGGCACGCACGGCGACAGCACGCGATGCGGCATTGTCCACTGCGGCATGAAGCTGCAGCCGGTGAAGGCCGAGAGGGCCCGGGCGCAGTGCCCATCGGGCGATCAGACGTACGGCAGCGGTCGCTACTCCCCGACCACGTGTCGATTCTGACAGCCAGTATCCCACTTCACCCACACCACCGACGCCTGTAGCGTCGAGACGTACGCCTACGCCGCCGGCGAATTGCCCGTCGACGTCAACGGCGAAATGGGCCGCGAGGCCGTCGGCTGCAGCGATACGGGTCGACGCGGTCCACGCGAGCCCTTCGGCGACTGTGTAAGGAACCGGAAACAAGTCCATCCATCGGCGAATCCCGGGATCGTCGGCCGCCTGGCTCAGGCGAGTGGCATCGCTAGCACGCCACGGCCTTACCGTCACCGGCCCGTCGGAGAATGTCGGCAGCTCGATCGCCGTGGGAGGCAAACCGACCCCGGCTCGGGGTCCGCCCGCCGATGCCTCATCGAGGATCAGACCCATCGCCAGCGCGTCCCACAGCTCCCCGTTGTTGCGCCGGTACGCGCGGCGAAGCACCCCCTCTGTGCGAAAGCCGAGACCGGCGTACAGCGCCAGCGCCGAGTGATTGTGCGGCCAGACCGTCAGCGTCAGCTTGTGACAACGGGCGTCGCGGCATCGCTGCACACAGTCCTCCAACAGCCGGCGACCAACGCCACGCCCACGAAGGTTCGCCGCGAGAAACATTCCGAGCTCGCCGAGTCCTCGTTCGATGCTGACACCGAGCGAGCCAACGACGCGCTCGCGGTCAGTCGCCACGAGACTTATCCCGTCTGGCATGCGGACGCGTTCGAGGAAGTTGCGTCCACGTTCCTCTCGATCGATAGGCGCCTCAGTGCCGATCCATTGACCTTCAGCGGCTACTTCCTCTAATCCTGAATCAAGCGAAGGGGGCACAGTCGGGCTGCTTAGTGTTCTGTGAATGTGTTGTCGTGTAAGGGTTTTCGAGTGTGGGACATGGACGCCGGTTGCGGTCGCTGGGCGGTTTGAGGTGAAGTGG
>JAJZDJ010000007.1 GCA_021828685.1 Actinomycetes bacterium
CCGCGATGCTCGGGCTGATAGGCGTCTGGTACAACGATTTCTTCGGCGCCGAGACTCAGGCGGTGCTGCCGTACAACCACTACCTGTCGCGTTTTCCTGCGTACCTGCAGCAGCTGGACATGGAAAGCAACGGAAAAAGTGTCACCCTCTCAGGGGAGCCCGTCGACGTCGCTACAGGCCCCGTCGTGTGGGGGACGCCGGGGACGAATGGCCAGCACGCCTACTACCAGCTGATCCACCAGGGCACGCGGATCATCCCGGCGGACTTCATAGGCTTCGTCACCCCGAACCACGAGGTGGGCGACCATCACGACCTGTTGATGGCGAACTTCTTCGCCCAGACGGAGGCGCTTGCCTTCGGACGGCCCGCCCCCGAAGGCCAGCCTTACCGCTTCTTCGCCGGGAACCATCCGACCAACACGATCCTCGCCCCGAAGCTCACGCCAAGGGTCCTCGGGGAGCTGGTCGCCACCTACGAGCACAAGGTGCTGACCCAAGGTGTCATCTGGGGGATCGACTCCTTCGACCAGTGGGGTGTCGAGCTCGGCAAGGAGCTCGCTCAGCGGATCGTCCCGGAGCTGGGCGCCTCCGAAACCCCCGACTTGGCGCACGATTCGAGCACGAACACCCTCATCACCCGCTACAGGGCCGGGCGGGGACGGAAGTAGAGGGGGCCGCTGGCCGCGCCCAAGCCCGTCGTACGGCTCGGGCTCGGGGCTCGGGCTACGGGCGGTGTATAGGCCCTGACGTGTTGCGCAGGGGTTTCGCCTCACGGTTGTGCACGACAGCCTGGATCTCGGCGGCGATGGCGAGGGCTATCTCTGGGGCGCTTCGCCCACCAAGGTCGAGCCCGATCGGGCGGTGTATTCGGGCCACGTCTGTTTCGCTTATGCCCGAGGCGGTGAGCCTTTCGATGCGCCGGGACTGGGTGTTGCGAGAGCCCATCGCCCCGACGTAGCAGATCGGCGTCGAAAGTCCGGCGGCCAAGGCTGGGACGTCGACGTGAGGGTCGTGGCTCAAGACCACCAGTGCCCCGGTCATACCGGCCCATTCGAGCATCTCGGGGACCGTCTCGTGGTCAGCGGTGTGGCGGACTTCCCAACCCAGAAGGGCCGACTGCGCCTCGATAGCGGTCACCACCTCCCCGGTGCCCACCACCACAACTCGCGGCGAAGGCACCCAGACCTCGACGAGGGCTTTACCGAGCTCGGTGTCGACGATGCGCCGGGCAGTCACACCGTCACCGAGAAGCCGCTGAGCTTCCGCTACCAGCTGCTCTCCGACAGCTGCGGCCCGACCGGAGAAGGCACCCCAGCTTGACCCTCCGGGACCGACCGCAATGGCACCTTCCTCGCTTCCGAAACCTTCGAGAACCGTCACGAGCGCGACTGCTGACCTTGAAGCCATAGCGGACCACGTCTCGACCGGTATCGATTGGGACTTCTGCAAAAGCACCTTTACGCGACCACCGCAGCTGAGACCGAGCTCCGCGACCGACGAACCCCCGACGGACACGTCGACCTGCGCCAATTGCTCCTTGTCCGAGGAGCGAAGTAGCTCCGTGGCCGCCGGCAGGATCGCCTTCCTGCCATGCTCAGCGAAAATCTCGCCGACGAATCGGCCGGAGCCGTCCATGGCCACAACCTCGTCGACGGGAAGCGTCGAGAAGCCCTCCACCTCGATGACCCTGGCGACGACCATCGGCTCGCCGTCTGCGGAAGCCTTTGCGAGCGCCTCGGCAACTTTTTCCATACCCACGGTCACTTTGACACCACTTTCTGCTCGAGCTGCTCCAGCCGGACCCGACTTTGACAGGCTACCGCCGCCCTGTGACGATCAGGTCGGAGGCGATGATCAGTCGTGCTGGTGTGCCTCGTGGTCTGCGTGGCCCGCCGGCTCGAGCTGGAACGTCGAATGCTCCACGTCGAAGTGCCCGGCGAGGCACTCCTGAAGGCGGTCAAGCACCGCCGGCGCCCGACCGTCGAGGAAGCACTCGTCGCTGACCACGACGTGCGCGGACACGGCCGGCAGATCTGAGGTCACCACCCATGCATGCAAGTCGTGGACTGCTGCTACCTCGCCGATTCCGAGGATGTGCTCGCGGACCTCGGCGAGCGCAAGATCGTCAGGTGCCGCCTCCAAAAGGATCCGCCCCGAAGCGCGAAGCAACCCCCACGCGGCCTTTCCCATGATGGCGACAACGAACAGGGAGGCAATAGGGTCCGCCCGCCGGAACCCGGTCGTGACGATGACGAGTCCCGCAACCAGAGTCGCAGCGAACGCCCACACGTCGCTAAGGAGATGCGTGACAGCTCCAGCCAGGTTCAGGCTTCGCCGGCTAGATCCGGCGAGGATTGCTGTTGCGGCCCCGTTTGCTACCAGCCCCACCGCCGCCACTACCGCCACTAGAGCTCCGTCGACCGCGACCGGATGCAGCAGCCTCGCAACCGCCTCGACCGCGATGAGGACGGCCACGACCAGCAGGGTTACGCCGTTCCCGGCAGCCGAGAGGATCTCCGCCCGCTTGAAACCGAAGGTCATCGAACCGCCGGCGGGTCGGGCGGCCAGGTGAGTGACCCACCAAGCCATCCCCAGCGCCCCGGCGTCAGCAAGCATGTGACCAGCGTCTGCGAGCAGAGCCAGAGAACCGCCGACAAAGGCGGCGGTCACCTCCCCGACCATGAACACGACGATGACAGCCAGTGCGCCACCGAGGCGTCTTGCGTCGGCAGGGGGACCGTCGTGGGCGTGGGTGTGGCCGGCGCTCACGTGGGCGATACTACCGGGGGCAGGCTGAGACCTCGTGGAACGAATGCCGCCCTGAAAGCGTTGCTTGTACTCGATGCCTTCGATTTCTGTTCTCGACCTTGCGACGATCGCCTCCGACTCGACCCCGGCGCAAGCGCTGGCGGAGTCGACTTCGCTGGCGGTCGAAGCCGAGAGGCTCGGCTACCGCCGCTTCTGGGTCGCCGAGCACCATGCGATGCCCGCTGTAGCGAGTTCCGCTCCGCCAGTGCTCATCGCCCACCTCGCAGCTAACACGTCGACGATACGGGTCGGCTCGGGCGGCGTCATGTTGCCCAACCACTCCCCCCTCGTCGTAGCCGAGCAGTTCGCGACCCTCGAAGCGCTGTATCCGGGACGGATAGACCTCGGCTTGGGGCGAGCCCCCGGAACCGACCAGCTCACGGCCAGGGCACTGCGCCGCGACAGCGCCCTCGGCGCCGAGCAGTTCCCCGACGACGTGATCGAAATCTACAACTATCTGGCGGACGCCCCCGGGGCTGCGTCGCGTCCTTTCGCGGTACCCGGGAGGGGTTACCTTCCCGAGATGTGGCTGCTCGGCTCGTCGCTTTACAGCGCCCAGTTGGCGGGCCACCTCGGGATGCCGTTCGCGTTTGCGTACCACTTCAGCCCAGGTCCGCTCGACGCAGCGGTAGCCGCCTACCGGAACGCCTTTCAGCCGTCCCCGCTTCTCGAAGCCCCGCACCTGATGGTCGCGGTCTCGGTGATCTGCGCTACGAGCGAGGAGGAAGCTCGATGGCTCTCGGGTTCTTCGGCGTTGTCGATCCTCGGCTTGCACACAGGGCGTCTCGCTCCCCTCGCCTCCCCCGAGGACGCAGCGTCCTACGACTACACCCAAGCCGAACGCGACCTCGTCGAGCGGGTAATGGCGACGCATGTGATAGGCGACCCGTCACACGTCAGCGCCGGGCTGTCAGCATTGGTCGATCGCACCGGTGCGGATGAGTTGATCCTGTCCACGCGGTTGCACAGTCTGGAGGAGAGAGTGCGCTCCCTCGAGCTCGTCGCTGGAGTACGCGTCGTCGAAAGCACGTGCCTGTAACGGTCAGGCACGCTCAATCGGCGACTAAGTCACCCAGAGCGACAGCTCCCACCAGCGAAAAAAAATCACGTGTATGTAATACAAAGTTGACTTTTACAAAGTTAACTCAGTACTATGGCTGTGGTGCTCGACAGACCGCAGACCTCTTTAACCGCGAGCACGAATGGGCGACCCTATCGGAGTTCGTATCCGACCCGACTCCGGGCCTTCGTATCGGCATCGTGTACGGTCGCCGACGACAGGGCAAATCCTTCCCCCTTCGACGACTTGCCTCGGCCACCGGTGGTTTCTACTACCAGGCACTCGAGCACGAAGCGTCCCAGGCGCTCGCCGAGCTAGGTGAAAGTATCGGAACCCATCTCGGATTCTGCCGCCTCGCCCTGGCAAGTTGGGAGGAGGCGATCTCCAGCCTGGGGCGACTCGCCCCAGCTAAAGCGGACTGGCCCCTGCTTGCCGGACTACCGCAGAGCGGTGTCGCCAGTTCGAGTGTCATGAAGCCGTCTGTGGCAATTCTTGACGAGTTTCCTTATCTGCTGGAGCGCTCGCCCGAACTGCCGTCACTCCTCCAGCGGTCAGTTGACAGGTCTCGGGAGGAGAACGGGCCTGCCATTCGCCTAATCCTTTGCGGCTCGGCGATTTCGGTGATGGCGAACCTCCTCGAGGGCCAAGGCGCACTTCGAGGGCGAGTGCGTACTAACTTACTCGTTCGGCCGTTCGGCTACGTCGAGTAAATGCGGTTCTGGGGTCTAGCCGACCCGCGTCTTGCCTTCCGAGTCCATGCGATCGTCGGAGGGACGCCCGGTTACCGCGAGCTTGTGCGCTCAGCACCGTCGTCTCTGGCGGACCTCGACTCCTGGGTCGTCGAGGAGGTCTTAAACCCTGCGTCTGCTCTCTTTCGAGAGGACGAGTGGCTTCTCGGCGAGCAACGGGGCATGGAGAACCGGGCGCTCGATAAGGACGACGACGTCATCCGACAGCGCCGTCCCATATACAGGGTCGAAGATCCAATAATCCGCTTTCACCAAGTGGTCCGCCATCCTCGGAGCGCTCTCTTCGAAGACCGCCGCGGAGTTGAGGCGTGGGCCGACGCGAAGCAAAGCTTCGAGTCGCTGGTGCTCGGTCCGCACTTCGAACGTCTCGCCCGGGAGTACCTAGCCCGACGCGGCGTAGCACTTTTCGACGTACCAATCGTTACAGTTGGGACTACCGTCGTCAACGACAAGGACATGCGCGCCGCCCACCAACTCGACATTGTCGCGTTGGGCCCGGGCACCGGCACCCGAAACCGTGTGATCGAGGCTATCGGCGAAGCCAAACTTCGCTACCTCGACGGCCGGGACTTGACCCGCCTAGATCGCATCCGGACGTTGATGCCCGGGGCTAAAGGCGCCCGGTTGGTACTCGCATCGGCATCCGGTTTCTCCCAAGAACTGATCAGGGCGGCAGCAGTGAGATCGGACGTTCGACTTGTCGGGCTCGAGAAGCTGTATTCAGACGACCAATAATACTTGACATATTACATCTTATGAGCTACTCTACTAACCGAGGACGATGCCAGTTGGAGAGAACAAGCGATGATTACAAGGCGCTTTTGCGCTCGGCGGGGCTAAGGGTGACGTCAACCCGGCTCGGCGTGCTCGAAGCGCTGGATCGACAGCCGCATTCCGACACCGAAACGATCATCGCGGAGGTGCGCGACAGCGTCGGCTCCGTCTCTCACCAAGCGGTGTACAACGTGCTTGCGGCTCTGTGCGCTTCGGGTATCGCAAGGCGCATCGAACCGGCGGGCAGCCCTGCCCTCTACGAACTTCGCGTCGCAGATAACCACCACCACGTCGTCTGCCGGCGCTGCGGCGCGGTCGGCGATGTCGACTGCGCTGTCGGCGAGCGACCTTGCCTGACGCCCTCCGACGCCCACGGCTACGTCCTCGACGAAGCCGAAGTTACATATTGGGGGATCTGCCCCGCCTGCCAAGCCAGCGCCTCAAAGAAGTAATCAAACACCAAACGACCATGAGAAAGGGAACACGACGTGTCGGATGCCAGCAACGAAACCAGATGCCCGGTGCTTCATACCTCGGCGGGTAGCCGCCCGAACAGCCAGTGGTGGCCCGAGCAAATCGACCTCGACCGCCTGCACCGCAACTCTGCGAAGGCGAACCCGATGGGCGAAGGCTTCGACTATGCATCCGAGTTCACCTCCCTTGATCTAGACGAGGTCATTCGTGACATCGTCGACGTGATGACCGACTCGCAGGAGTGGTGGCCGGCGGACTTCGGCCATTACGGACCGCTCTTTATCCGGATGGCCTGGCACAGCGCTGGAACGTACCGGGTAGCTGATGGCCGAGGAGGAGCAGGTAGAGGCTATCAGCGCTTCGCTCCGCTCAACAGCTGGCCCGACAACGCCAACCTCGACAAGGCCCGACGGCTACTGTGGCCCGTCAAGGCCAAGTACGGGCGGAAGCTGTCTTGGGGGGACTTGATCATCCTCGCCGGAAACTGTGCGCTCGAATCGATGGGGTTCAAGACCTTCGGTTTCGGCGGTGGGCGAGCCGACGTTTGGGAACCAGACGACGACACCTACTGGGGTCCAGAGCAGACATGGCTCGGCGACGAGCGCTACAGCGGGGAGCGGCAGCTCGAGAACCCGCTCGGGGCGGTGCAGATGGGCCTGATATACGTCAACCCTGAGGGACCGAACGGAACCCCTGATCCCCTTGCAGCGGCGGTCGATATCCGTGAGACGTTTGCGAGGATGGCAATGGACGACACGGAGACGGTCGCCCTCATCGCTGGCGGGCATACCTTCGGCAAGTTCCACGGGGCGGTACCAGCCGACTACATAGGGCGCGAACCGGAAGGCGCACCCTTGGAGCAACAGGGGCTCGGCTGGCGCAATTCCTACGGCACCGGCAGCGGCGCTGACACCTACACAAGCGGCCTCGAAGGCACCTGGACGGTCAACCCGATCCGCTGGGACAACGGGTTCTTTGACAACCTGTTCCGCTACGAATGGGAGCTGACGACGAGCCCCGCCGGGGCGAAACAGTGGACCCCGAAGGATCCCGGCGCGCAGGGAACGGTCCCCGATGCGCACGATCCGTCCAAACGCCACGCGCCTACTATGCTGACAACAGATCTCGCCATGAAGGTCGATCCGAGCTACAGGGTGATATCGGAGCGCTTCCATGCCCATCCCGACGAGTTCGCCGAGGCGTTTGCCAAGGCGTGGTTCAAGCTGACGCATCGCGACATGGGCCCACGGTCGCGTTACCTCGGGCCTCTCGTGCCGTCCGAGCCGCAGATCTGGCAAGATCCTCTTCCCGAAGTGGACCACGATCTGGTTTCAAACGTCGACGTGGAGACGCTGGGGACTCAGATCCTCGCATCTGGACTTGCGCCTGACGCGCTGATAGCCGTGGCGTGGGCGTCGGCGTCGACATTCCGAGCCACCGACATGCGCGGCGGCGCGAACGGAGCGCGGGTCAGGCTCGAGCCGCAGAAGAACTGGGAAGTCAACAACCCGTCGCAGCTTGCGGACACCCTTGCCAGCTTGGAGTCCATCCAGATGAAGTTCAACGAGTCCCGCAGCGACGGCACACGAGTATCGCTCGCCGACCTCATCGTCCTCGGGGGCTGTCTCGCGATCCGCCAGGCCGCGGCGGCGGCCGGACAGCAGATCAACGTACCTTTTACCCCTGGGCGGACCGACGCTGTTGCAGAGATGACCGACGTCGATTCGTTCGCTTTGCTGGAACCCAGAGCAGACGGCTTCCGAAACTACTTGAGGGCGGCCGAGAAGCTCCCTCCCGAACATCTGCTCGTCGAGCGAGCGAACCTGCTCGGGCTCAGCGCGCCGGAGATGACCGTTCTGGTAGGGGGAATGCGCTGTCTGGGAGTCACCTTCGAAGGAACCCGCCATGGGGTGCTCACCGACCGGCCGGGCGTGTTGAGCAATGACTTCTTCGTGAACCTGCTCGACATGGGCACCGAGTGGTCCGTGTCGCCAGACGAGGAGCATGTCTTCGTAGGCCGCAAGCGAGCCACGGGCGATCAGCGCTGGACAGCAACAGCCGTCGACCTGGTCTTCGGATCCAACTCGCAGCTTCGGGCAATTTCGGAGGTGTACGCCTCCGACGACGGTGCAGCGAAGCTCGTATCCGACTTTGTCTCAACTTGGGACAAGGTGATGATGGCCGACCGGCTTTGAGGAGGGGCCGCGAACGTATCAGTTGGCGAGCAGCGCTGGCGACTTGACTATTCGGGTTACCAAAATCGGCCTTGATTGACAAGTTGGCGAGGTATAGTAGCGACATGGTTTTAGCCGCTCGTGCCATCGCGGAGAACGCCGTCGCTGATGTTGAAGACCTCAACGCGGCCCTCGTCGACGCCCCGGTCGGCTCCCGGCTACGCAAACGTCTCACTCAGATTCGGGAGCGGCGCCTGGCTGAAGTGCCCGGCGTTCCCGTGTCGGTCGCTGCGCGGACACTCGGCCTAACCCCTCAAACGGTGCGAGTTTGGCTGGGCGTCGGAGTACTCGAGGTCGTGTCGGGCTCGCGGCCGTTGAAGGTGTCCACCGGCCGGCTGGCCGAGGTTGTTTCTCTGGTCGAGCGCCTGCGAGTTGGAAGAGACCGGGACCTACTTAGTGCCGTGGTAGACCACTTAGAAGACGAACGCGTTCTTGCGCATCGGAGGGTCCGTCGATCCCTCGAGCAACTGCGCCGCGGGCAGGTCGAAACTCTGTCGGTCGAGGACCTCTGAGCGGTTTTCGCCTGGCGCAGACTCCACACGCTCGCCGGGCCATCGGCGAGCTACGAGGAGCGGTGCGCGACTCCCTCAAACAAGCGCTGCAAGCGTTGGAGCAATCCGGCTGCAAAGCAGCGGGCTACCGGCTGACCGGCACAACCCTGGAGCGGTTGTGCATGGTTCATCTTTACGGCTCTTGGCGGCTGTTATTAGCCTTCCCCGAGCCGGACTTGGCGGTCGTGATCGATATCGGGGAGCACCTCACCTCCGACCGAAATCGCGACATCTACACGCGGTTGTACGAAGCGTCCGGCGCAGAGCCAAGCCAGGGAGCCCGAACAAAGCCGCCATGTTGTGACGCCACCAGCACGCCGCCCTTGGCCACTGGGCTGGTCGACGAGCTGACCAACGCTTACCGGGCCCTCATCAGGAACAGGTGACGTCAGCGCCTGCTTCAAGGGGCTCGCGCCACCTAACATCGGGGAACATGGTCGAAAGACAGTTGCCGAGGCCAACAGACATCTCAGACCTCGTGAAGTTCAAGAGGCCGCAGTTCGACGCGACCAGACGCAGGCTGGAAGCGGCGCTGACCATCGAGGACTTGCGGAAGCTCGCAAAGAAGCGGACGCCGCGAGCTCCTTTCGACTACGCCGACGGGGCAGCAGAGGAGGAGATCTCGCTGCAGCGGGCCCGCCAGGCTTTCCGTGACATCGAGCTCCATCCCGGGATACTGCGTGGGGCCCCCGACAAGGTCGACACGTCGTGTGAGATCTTCGGGGGCCGGTCTGCGTGGCCGTTCGCCATAGCTCCCATTGGATTCACTCGCCTTATGCGAAGCGAGGGCGAAAGTGCCGGAGCCGGCGCGGCGGGGGCCGCGGGGATCCCGTTTAGCCTCTCGACGCTCGGCACGACTTCGATCGAGGACGTGAGGGCGGCGAACCCATCCGGGCGCAACTGGTTCCAGCTGTACGTCATGCGTAAACGCGAGATCTCCTACGAGCTGGTGGAGCGCGCAGCGGCCAACGGTTTCGATACGCTGTTGTTCACGGTGGACACTCCCGTCGCCGGCGCAAGGCTGCGCGACAAACGCAACGGCTTCTCGATCCCGCCGCAGCTGACCGCCGCGACATTGTTCGACACCGCACGAAAGCCGTCTTGGTGGTGGGATTTCCTTACCACCCCCAAGCTCGAGTTCGCATCGCTGCGCTCAACGGGCGGGACGGTCGGCGAGCTTCTCGACTCGGCGATGGACCCGACGATCAACGTGGAAGACCTCACGGTGATCCGCCAGATGTGGCCGGGCAAGCTCGTCGTAAAGGGCGTGCAGCGGGTCGACGACGCCAAGAAACTTGCCGATCTTGGCGTGGACGGGATCGTCCTGTCCAACCACGGCGGACGCCAACTCGACCGGGCACCGATCCCCTTCCATCTCCTCCCGCAAGTCGTACGAGAGGTCGGCTCCGACGTCGACATTGCGATAGACACCGGCATCATGTCCGGCGCCGACATAGTCGCGTCGATCGCGATGGGTGCCAAGTTCACCCTCATCGGCCGGGCCTACCTCTACGGTTTGATGGCGGGCGGGCGCGCCGGGGCGGACCGCAGCATCGAGATCCTGAGCGGTCAGATCGTGCGCACGATGAAGCTCCTCGGAGCGACGTCAATCCGCGAACTCGAACCCTCGCACGTCACCCAGCTCCGCCGCCTCGGGAGGCAGTAGGCGACCTGCGCCCGCCGCAGTCAGCGTCACCACCACATGCGTGCCTACGCCCACGACGCTCGAGAGCTCCAGCGTCGCGCCCATCGCCTCGCTCAAACGGCGGGCGAGCACCAAACCGAGTCCCGCACCGCCCTCGCGGCCTGCCTCGGCGCCCAGCCGATCGAACGGTACGAAAACTCTCGCCATGAGCTCCTCGGGGATCCCAGCGCCCTGGTCCACAACGTGGATCCGCCCGACTCCGTCATCTCCTTGCGTATATACGCGGATACGGGTGCCTGGCGCCGAGAAGCGAACAGCGTTGGAAAGCAGGTTGATGATTACCTGTCGAAGCCGGCGCCGGTCAGCTCTGACGGTGATCGGCGGCCCTGCGCATCCGACCTGGAGACCGCGGCGCGCTGCAAGCGGCTCTATGAGGTCGAGCGATGCTGCGATTTCGTCGTTCACCTTGACGTCTTGTAGCTCTATCGGCATTGCCCCAGCCTCGACTCTTGCCAGGTCGAGGACGTCATCGACGATCGAGAGGATATGCGCCGCAGCGAGGCCGATCCGCTCCAGCGCACCGCGGCGTTGATCGGGTGACAGGTCGAGCGTCTGAAGATTCTCCGTGAAGCTGGTTATCGACTGAAGCGGCGTGCGAAGCTCGTGGCTGAGCGCTGTGACGAACTGCGACTTGGCGTGGTTCGCACGCTCGGCGCTTTGGCGAGCGAGCTCAGCTTGATGCCTCGCTTCGCGTTCCGCCGACGCGCGGTCGTGCTCAACAGCTAGAGAGGTGAGGTGAGTGAACCGGCGGACCAGCTCTCGGTCGCGCTCGTCAGGCTCGTATGGTGTTTCATGGTAGACAGCGAAAGTCCCGACCACCTCGCCCCGAGAGCGGATCGGGCTAGACCAACAAGCCCGCAAACCGTAGCGGGCAGCAAGTCCGCGGAAGGCCTCCCAACGCAAGTCGGTCGAAACGTCCGAGCAGACGACCGCTTCGCCGAGGTGCACTGCAGTTCCGCACGATCCGGCGGCAGGGCCAGGAACGAGACCGTCCACACCGGCCGAGAAGCCAGAGGCCAGCGTCGGCGCCGAGCGGTTCCGCAGCCTTCCCTCCTCGTCTAGGAGAAGGATCGAGCACATGCTGCCCACCATGAGATCCTCGAGTGCGAGCGCTATCGAGTCGAGCACTTCCCTCAGCTGCGCGCCGGACGCCACCTGCTCCATCACCGCCGTCTGGCGGTCAAGGACTGCGGTGACTTCCTCGCCGCTCAGCAACTGTCAAGCCTCCCAGCGGTAGCCGACAGAGCGAATGGTACGCAACCGTCTCGGGCGGCTCGGGTCGTCCTCGAGTTTCTGGCGAAGCCGGTAGACGTGCTCCGTAACCGTTGCCTCGGTCTGCCATCCGGCGTGGCTCGACCACACGGCCGCAAGCAGTTCAGAACGCGTGCATACCCGCTGCGGATGATCGACGAAATAGGCCAGCAAGTCGAACTCTTTTGCGGGCAGCTCGACGGGCGCACCGTCAAGCCAGGCATGGCGGGATTCCCGGTCTATCTCGACGCCTACCCCAGTCGGTTCGAAGACGCGGGCGCCCGTGTTGTAAACGGCACTTCGGCGCAGTACCGAGCGGGCGCGGGCGGCGAGCTCGCCCGGCGAGAAAGGCTTGACCAGGTAGTCGTCTGCGCCGAGGTCGAGGCCGACGATACGGTCGGTCTCGCCGTCTCGTCCCGACAGCACGATCACAGGCAAACTGCTCTGCGCCGTTTGCCCGTCGCCGGAGCGCAGTCTGCGGAGTATGTCAAGGCCTCCCACCCCGGGAAGCGAAAGGTCGAGCACCACCAGCGACGGGAGCGACGACTTGATCGAGTCGAGCGCTGCTATCCCGTTGTCCACTGCAGTCACCTCAAAGCCGTCTGCCTCGAGTGCCCAGGTGACGCCAGTCCGGACTCCTTCGTCGTCGTCGACCACGAGGACATGCCGTCGGAAGGACACGCTCGCGACGTTACTCTTCCGATATTGCGAAGGCCGCCGTTGATGAGAAGTTGATGCGGCGTTGAAGCGCCCTCCAGAGTGCACCTCTTATGTTGTTGATGGAAATCCGTTCGGCCCTCGGGGGAGGCACGGATTGCACGGCCAGTACCTAACCGCCTGTCCAGCCACAACCGACTAGGAGTCACGCATGAAGCTCGCCTTGTACCTACCGAACTTTCGCGACAAGGTAACGGTCACGGAACTCGAGGACCTCACGCGACTCGCCGAGGACCTGGACTTCGACTCGATCTGGACCCTCGACCGTATCGTCGTCCCCGAGGCGTCCGACCGGGCCGAGCTTCAGCACTCCTTCGGAATGATGACCGAGTTCCCAAAAGCCCTGCCGGTCTCCGCACGAGGCGAGTGGTTCCAAGGCTGGCCGCTGATTCCGTGGCTTGCCGCGAAGACATCGAAATGCCGTATCGGCATGAGTATCACCGACACTCCGTACAGGTCACCCGGCGTGCTCGCAGCGGAGCTCGCCACGGTCGACCATCTCTGCGGGGGTCGCCTCAACGTGGGCGTCGGAGCAGGCTGGATGCCGGAGGAGTTCGCTGCGGCGAGCGCTTCTCACATTTTCCCCAAACGCCACGCGCACGTCCGCGAGACCCTGGAGATCATGCAGGGAATCTGGACGAACGACCTGTTCGAATATCACGGAGAGTTCGCCGACTTCGATCGCTGCGGGTTCGGGGCCAAGCCGCTCCAGGATCCGCATCCGCCGATCTTCTTCAGCGGGCTCAAAGACCCGAAGCGCTCGGCGAACCGGATCGCCAAGTACAACCTGTCAGGCTGGATCGGGATACAGGACACGCCGGAGGAGCTACGCGAATGGCGCGGCCCGATCCAGCGCGAGCTCGACGCGCTCGGTAAGGCAGACATCCTCGACTCACTGGAGCTTTGCAGTATGTACTGGTTTGTGATCACCGACGAACCGTCCGATCAGACGCCGGCGGGCAAGGCAAGCAATATCCTTATCGGCACCGCGACTCAAATCACCGACAACCTCAAACGCCTCCGCGACTCTGGGCTCACAATGCCGCTCATCTGGCCGCCGTTCTCGGATGTCCCGGTCTCCAAGACACTCGACGACCTGAAACGGCTCAACGACGAGATCCTGCCCGCGGTAAACGCGGGTTGACGGTTAGCGGTGCTCAGTGGGCGGACCACCCGGTTATCGTGACCACGCGCAGCAGAAGTATCGAGCTGAACGGTCTGTCGCGATACTGCGGGAACGCCTCTGACAAGCGCAACGCCAGAGCGGCCGCCCGCTCGTCGCCCTCCGCACCGTGGCCCTGCCAGCGTATCGCCGCCCGAACCCACCACAGTTTCGTCCAGTCTTCGAGGTCCCAATGTTCGATCAACAGCGCTGCTCTCGGGTCGGCCTCGAGGTTACGTTCGCGTTGCAGGTAAAACGACGCCTTCGCCTTGACCTGATCGACCGGCACGGCGACGAAACCGTCGGCGTCGGCGACGTACACGGCCGGAACAGCGTCCACGCCTCTCTCGGGGTGAACGGTGCAAAGAACCCCGTGGTTGTGCGAGCGGAGCAGTTCCCGGCAGTCGTCCGAATCTATCTTCACGGCCCCGGATCGACGGATTCAGGCACGATCGGCTCCTCAAAGACGCACGTCACTCCCCGATGGAGCGACGCCAGAGCCGATGGTAGGTCGTGGGCGCTCGACGTGTTTGGCGGCGGTCATCTCCCTGTGGCGTTGGGCCGTCGTAGCTCGGCGGTGCCACGTCCGTGAACCTCGCTGTGTGGGTGCAGAGGCAGGGCTTCCAGCGCCCCGACGATCCGGCTCTGGCCGAAGGCGAGCGCGTCCATGCCTCGTGGAGCGATTTTGCCCGTACCGCGTCGGCAGTGGCGGGAGGGCTTCGAGGCGATCTCGGGCTGTCCCCGGGCGACCGGGTTGCGATCGTCATGCGCAACCGACCTGAGTACTTGGAAGCGATGTTCGCAATTTGGCACGCCGGCCTTGTCGTCGTTCCTGTCAACGCCCGGCTACACCAAGACGAGATCGCTTACATCGTCGACGACAGCGGGGCCCGGGTCTTAGTGACCGACGACAGTCACGCGGAGCAAGCCGAGGGTCTTGTCGGTTCGGTCACGTGCCTCCAAGATGTCGTCGTCGTCGGAGGGCAGCGATGGAAGCAACTCGCCGCTTCGCCGTCCTGCGTCCTAGTCGACGCGAATCCCGAGGATCCGGCGTGGCTCTTCTACACGAGCGGGACCACCGGCCGACCCAAAGGCGCGACGCTCACCCACCGAAACCTGTTGGTCATGTCGTTGAGCTACACAGCAGACATCGACTGGATATCTCAGCGCGATTGCATCTTGCACGCAGCGCCTCTCTCACACGGTTCCGGCCTTTACGGCCTACCTCACATAGCTCGCGGGGCGCTAAGCGTCATGGCACAGTCAGGCGCCGTCGACGGCCAGGAGATAGCGTCACTTATCCGACGCTGGCCGGGAATGTCTTTCTTCGCCGCCCCGACGATGGTCAAGCGCCTCGCCGAGGACCCCGCCCTCGCCGGAGCGGACCTGTCCAACCTCAAGACGATCATCTACGGTGGCGCGCCGATGTACCTCGCAGACCTCGAGCGCGCGCTCGACATCTTCGGACCCCGGCTCGCGCAGATCTACGGACAGGGCGAGGCACCCATGACGATCACTGCCCTCTCCAAAGAGGACCACGCCGCACGGGAGGGCCCGCGGTGGGAGGAGCGGGTGAGAAGCGTGGGTTCGCCCCGGACCGACGTCGAGGTTCGCGTCGTCGACGACGAGCATCGTGAGTTACCGGTCGGCGAGGCAGGCGAAGTCGTAGTCCGTGGCGACGTCGTCATGGCCGGGTACTGGATGCAGCCGGCGGCAACGGCGGAGACCCTGCGCGGAGGATGGCTGCACACCGGGGACGTCGGCAGCTTCGACGCCGACGGATACCTGACGTTGCGGGACAGGTCCAAGGACCTGATCATCAGCGGAGGCATGAACATCTACCCACGCGAGGTCGAGGAAACCCTGCTGCTCCATCCCGGCGTTCGCGCCGTCTCAGTAGTCGGCAAACCAGACCCCGAGTGGGGTGAAGCCGTCACGGCTTTTGTCGTCGCCGCTGACACCGACAACCCGCCGAATTTCGAGGAGCTCGACAAGGTCTGCCTCGACCACGTCGCCCGATACAAACGGCCCAAGGAATACCGGCTCCTCGACAGCCTCCCCACAAACAACTACGGCAAAGTCCTCAAACGCCAACTCAGAGATCATCTCGTCGACGAAGCCGAACGCGAGGACCGGGACCCTGTTGGCTGAACCGGATTCTCGGCGAACTGAGCGTTATTGTCGGTCTCAGGGCGATGTAGCCTCGCTCGCCTGTACAGCGTGTGTCGCGCCGCGCGTCGCGCCGTGCGACGCGAGGATGTTCGCAACCGCCAGCGTCACATTGTTCGCGGTAGGCAGATCGAGGCATTCGTCGATCCCGTGGGCGTTCGAACCAGGGCCGAGCACCCCTGTCGCGAGGACAGCGATACCGGGAAAGCGCCGCCCGAGGCCCGCCAAGAAAGGTATGGTGCCACCTTCACTCGTCCAGGCGGCCGGCCGGCCGAATGCAGCCGACGAAGCGTCGTCGACGGCTTCCGACAGCCACTGTGGCAACTCGGGACAGATCCAGCCTGACGCGGGGGAATGGAAACGCACCGAGACACGTGACCCAGAGGGGGGATCCGCCTGCAGAACGCGCGCCAGGGCGCGAGCGGCTGCCTCGCCGTCGACAGCAGGTGGCAGTCTAAATGACAGATTCACAGCGGTCATCGGCCGAAGCACGTTACCGCCAGACGCAACCGATGGAATGCCGTCGATACCCACCACCGACATCGCCGGAGCCCATGCTTGGCGCAACAGTCGCTCCGAGGCGCTCGCGCCGGCCAGCTCCAGGCCTTCCACTGAAGGCATCGCTTCGCCGACAAGATCGCCGAACTCGGCTGCCAAAGCCTCGTACCTGGCGCGGTGCAGGCTCGGCGCCTCTGCGTGAAGCTCCGGCACGAGCACGTCGCCTGTCGTCGAATCCTCCACACGTTCGATCAGCCGACGCAGCAGCCGGAACGAGGACGGAACCACTCCGGAAGCCGCCCCGGAATGGACTCCTCGCTCCAATACGTCGACCTCCACGGTTACCGTGACGTTGCCCCGGAGCGACTGGGTAAGCCACAGCCGGTCGTAGGTCGGCGAGCCGGAGTCGAGGCAGATAAGCAGTTCGACGTCACCGAGGCGGTCCGACAGCGTATCGACATGCGCGTCGAGATCCGGGCTGGCGCTCTCTTCGCTTCCTTCGATCAAGATCACGCAGCGTCGATGATCGAGGCCCGCCCGCTGCACCGCCTCGATGGCGAGCAACGCCGAGAATATGGAGTAGCCGTCGTCGGCTCCTCCCCGACCGTAGAGCCGGGTGCCCCGAAGAACCGGCCGGAATGGGTCGAGTCCTTCGCTCCAGGTTCCAAGGGGAGGCTGCTTGTCGAAGTGGCCGTAAAGTAGGACCGTTCCGGTCGAGTGAGGATCGCTGGCCGCCACCTCGCAGACCAGGATCGGTGTGCGACCCTTCAGGCGATGGACATCGACGGACAGGCCGCGTATAGGGCGGCCCCGGGACCAATCCGCCAGGTAGGTCACGGCGCGCTCCAGATGTCCGGTTGATTCCCAGTCGGCGTCGTAAGCCGGGGAAAGGCATGGGATCTCGAGGTAGGCAGACAACGCTTCGAGCGCGTCCGAGACGAAGTCCACTGTGATCGCTGGCTCAGGCATCCGCTAGACGCTACCCGGCGCCCGTTGAATGTCGGGCATCCGATGGACGGAGTCGCAGCGGACGTCTCGTTGACACTGCGTCATTTTCTTGGCAGACTGGTACCCGGCCGACTTGACCCACATGGAGCCCAGCATGGAGGTAACGCCCGTGGACCTGACTTCCCAACGACCCGGGCCATCCGTACAGGACGTCTTGGCGACCGACGTCAACCCCGCTCCAGCGGTGATGCGAAGCGAGTCGCCTGCGGCGAACCAAGCCGACACCGATCTCGCGATCGAACGTTACTTCTCGAAGGACTGGCACAACCGTGAGGTCGTCAATGTCTGGCGAAAGTGCTGGCAGATGGCATGCCGGGTGGAGGAGATCCCCAATGTGGGCGACCACGTCGTCTACGACATCGTCCACGACTCGCTGATCGTGGTGCGCACAGGGCCCGACGAGATCCGTGCGTACATCAACTCCTGCCTGCACCGTGGGACGATGCTGCGCACCTCGGGTGGCTGCGTGCAACGGCTTCGGTGCCCGTTTCACGGGTGGACCTGGAAGCTGGACGGGACCCTGCTGCATATCCCGCAACAGTGGGACCTGCCCCATGTCGATCCGGCAACGACGTCGCTTCCCGAGGCAAAAGTCGGGACGTGGGGCGGCTACGTGTTCGTCAACTTCGACCTCGAATGCGAGCCGCTCGCAAGCTACCTGGAGAACCTTCCCGAGCACTTCGCTTCGTTCGACCTCGAGAACCGCTACAAGGCGGCGCACGTCGCAAAGATAATGCCCTGCAACTGGAAGCTGGCCATGGAGGCGTTCGTTGAGGCCTACCACGTTGCTGTCGCACATCCGCAGGTACTCGCCTACTACGGCGACTCGAACACGCAGTACGACGTTTGGCCAGGCGTCCGTCACGTGAGCCGGATGATCAGCGTGCAGGGGGTGCCGAGCCCTTCGATGAGGGGTATCCCGGCGGAGAGGACCGTCGAGGAGATGCGTCGCGACGTGCCGTTCTTCGCAGGAGAGCCGATCGAGGTCGCTGAAGGTGAGACAGCGCGCGCCAAACTCGCTCTGCGTGCCCGGCAGAAGATCTCTCGGTCCACTCAGCTCGACATGTCGTCGCTCTCTGACACCGAATCCCTGGATCTCATCGAGTACATGCTGTTTCCCAACATGGTCCCGTGGGGGGGACAGGCGCTGCCGATCACCTACCGGTTCCGGCCGAACGGCGACGATCCGGAGAGTTCGATCATGGAGATCATGTTCCTTTTCTCCAAGTCCCCCGACGGCAGCCATCCCGCACCAGCGACGATGACGATGCTCGGCCCGGACGAGCGGTGGGCCGACGCTCCCGAGCTCGGCTCGGCAGCGATGGTCGCAGACCAGGACACGGACAATCTGATGCGAATCCAGCGGGGACTGCGGACTTCGCGCAAACCGGGGGTAACTCTAGCCAGATACCAGGAAAGTCGGATTCGGCATTTCCATTCGACCCTCGACGCGTACATGGGCCTGGGCGAACGGTCAACCGAGGGTGCCGGGCAATGAGCCCCGAGGGCGACTTCGCAGTCGATCGGCTCGCCAGACCAACGCGGCGTGCGACCGACGGGACGGCCGTTGCGGTCGTCGAAGGCGGCCGCACTGTCACATACGACGAGCTGGACGATAGCGCGAACCGGGTCGCAAACGGCCTGCGCGCGCTGGGCCTAAAGCCCGGTGACCGGGTAGCGTTTGTCGGGCGGACGTGCCTGGCTTGCGTGGAGCTGATGCTCGGAGCCGCCCGGGCTGGCGTCGTCATGACCATGGTCAACTGGCGACTTCACCCACGGGAGATCTCGTATGTGCTCGGCGACAGTTCACCGCGTGTGATAGTCACCACAGTCGAATTCGCAGCCTCGATAGCACAGCTGCCCGAGACTGGTTCGGCGGTGGTACTCGTGGTAGCCGGCGACGACGAATGTGAGTCGGGCCACGACTGGGTCTCCTGGCGCGACAGCCAGTCTCATGACCCTACGCAAATGGCGACCGCAGACGACGACACGGTTCTTCAGCTCTACACGTCGGGGACGACCGGCAAGCCGAAGGGGGCGATGCTGACTCACAGGTCCCTAGCCGCATGCATCCCTGACACTGTCAGCGTTTGGCGACTCGATCCGACGTCTGTCGTCTTGTCGGTCCTCCCGATGTTCCACATCGCCGGAGCCGGAACTGTACTCGGCGCCCTGTGGTCGCACTGTCGTCTCGTCATCGACAACGATCCAAGCGCAAACAACATGCTGGCGGTGATCGAATCGGAGGGCGTCACGAACGTCGTGCTCGCTTCCGTAATGCTCCAGGCGCTTGTCGAGTCGCCGGACGCCGCCACGAGCGACCTGTCGTCGCTTCGTACGGTCGCATACGGGGCCGCGCCGATCAGCGCCAAGGTCCTTCAGGCGGCCATCGACGCAATGAGGTGCCGGTTCGTCCAGGCGTACGGACTGACAGAGACCGCCGGAGTCCTTTGCGTCCTCGACCCAGACGACCACTCTTTCGATCCAAACGGTCCGCCGGACATTGTAGCTACCGCCGTCGAGCGGCTCCGGTCGTGCGGCCGGGCGCGTCCAGGCGTCGAACTGCGCATCATCGATATACGCACCGGCAGCTCGCTGCCAAAGGGTGAGGCCGGAGAAGTACAGGCGCGTACCGCCCGCATCATGAAGGGATACTGGCGAAAGCCGGAGGCGACGGCCGAAGTTCTGACCTCCGACGGCTGGTTTCGCACGGGAGACGTCGGGGAGTTCGATCCTGGCGGCTACCTCTTCCTTCGCGACCGCCTGAAGGACATGATCATCTCCGGAGGGGAAAATATTTACCCGGCTGAGGTCGAAGACGCCCTGGCATGGCACCCAGAGGTGGCCGAAGTCGCGGTCATAGGTGTGCCGGACGACGAGTGGGGGGAGACACCTCGCGGAGTCGTCGTTCGAACCGCAGGATCAAATGTTTCGGCGGACGATCTCATCCGGTTCGCGAGAGAGCGCCTTGCGCACTACAAGTGCCCGACGTCAATCGAGTTTGTTGACGTACTCCCACGCAACGCAACTGGGAAAGTCCTTCGTCGTGAACTTCGCGAGATCCACTGGGCCGGTCACGAACGCCAAATCAACTAGAACTGGAAGGCAGCTACCGATGGAAGAAATTTCTGACGTCGTCCCAAACGCCGGCGTCGACCCGCTCGCTTCGTTTAGCCTCCGAGGCAAGATCGTCGTACTCACCGGGGCGAGCTCCGGCCTCGGCGAGCGCTTCGCCCGAGTCGTCGACTCGCTGGGTGCGACTACCGTGCTTGCCGCGCGCCGCAAAGACCGATTAGATTCACTTGTCAGCGAATTGAGCTTGGCCGAAGCCGTCGCCTGCGATGTCGGTGAGAAGGGGGCGAATGAAGCCCTCATCCAAGGCGTGCTGGATCGACACGGCAGGGTGGATGTCGTGATTGCAAACGCAGGGATTACCAACCCCATGCCTGCAGCAAGAGAAGAGATATCCGACTACCGCAAGGTGATGGAGATCGATCTGGTGGCACCTTTCGCACTTGCGAGAGCCGCTCAAACGGCGATGCGCTCCCAGAAAGCGGGGTCGATCGTGATGGTGGCCTCGGTCGCGGGTTTGCGGAGTATGTCACTACTGCCGCAGGCAAGCTACGTCGCCGCCAAATCGGGCCTGATCGGGCTGACACGTGAGCTGGCGTTGCAATGGGCGCGTCACGGGATCCGTGTGAACGCGCTCTGCCCGGGAATGTTCCCGAGCGAGATGACGAGCGACGTCACCGGTCATAACGCTCTCAAGGAGATGTTCGAGGCGGCAATTCCTTTACGGCGGCTAGGCAGGAGCGGGGAACTCGATGGTGCTATCGCCTTTCTGGCCTCTGACGCCAGCAGTTACATGACCGGCCAGACACTCGTCATCGATGGTGGCGTCTCATGTTGAGATACCGGCTCAGCGCAGCGCCAGGCACAGTGAAAGGAGCTCCATGCCTTCAAAGATGAGCGACAGCGAACGCGACGCGTTTGTATCGCGACCACACCTCGGATATCTCGGGATTACCCGGGTCGACAAGGGGCCGCTCCTGGCGCCGATCTGGTATTCGTACGACCCCGCGACGGGCATCAGTATCAACATCGGCGCGACGTCTGCGAAGGCTCGGCGACTGCAGGCGGAGGGGAGGGCCAGCATGCTCGTCGTGGAGGTGGCGAATGGGATGTACTGCTCTGCGTTGGCAGAGGGCCCGGTCACGATACGGCCACTAGGCGACGACACGGAAGCCGCCCTCCTTGCGATGTCCACGAGGTATCTCGGCGCGGCAGGAGGAAAGCGTTACACCGATGACTTCATGCGCAAGCTCTCCGTTAATGACTTCCCCGACGGTCATGGAGACTGGGAGGTCGTCGTAACCATAATGCCCGAGAGCTGGCGGACCGAGATCCTGCCCTAGGTCGACTTTCACCTGCGAGAGAGCCCTACCATCGCCGAGGTCATAACGTTTCCAGACTATTGTTGACCTGATGCTCGTCTGTCTATCCTCCGTTGTAGTTGAGAGGCCGGCGCGCCGTGCGAACCGATCGGCGCCGTACATATGCCTCTGATGTTTCTGAACGGCACTGCCATGTCAGGCCAAAAGGACCACGGCGCCCATGCCGGCTCCCGATTTCTGGGCCCGGCGCGGACAGCCGCTCGATACCGGTTCTTCGCCGTGCGCGACGAGTTTCCCGGCCTCTTCGAGGTACCTAAGGGCGGACGCCCGATCGACGGCGAGATCTACGATATTCCCGACGAAGTGCTTCATGAGAGGCTGCTTCCGTCCGAGCCGGCGGAGTTGGAGTTAGGTACCATCGAGCTTGCCGACGGCGAGTCGGTCCACGCGATGTTGCTATGCCCCGATCGACTAGATCCTAAGGACCAGATCGTCGACATCTCCGAGCTCGGAGGATTCCGCAGCTACCAGCGTCATTTGGCAGCGAATCGTCGGCTATCGGAAGTACTGCGACTCCCGATCCCTTGATCGCCCGAAGGCGCCCTCGGATCGACGGTGATAGACTACTAGGCCGCCTTGGCGTCCTGGCGGGCATCGGTGCAGATGCGCAAGGCTCGCTGACAAGGGTCGCATGGTCACCCCCCGATCGCGAGGCCGTTGCCGTTGTCGGCTCATGGGCCGCCGAAGCCGGAGCGAAAGTCCGAACTGATCCAGTCGGCTCTCTCATAGCAGAATTCGCTGGACATGCAACCGGCCTCCTGCCACTTGCTATGGGCAGTCACCTTGACACGGTGATCAGCGCCGGTCGCCTGGACGGCGCCTTCGGGGTCGTCGCCGGCGTCGAAATCCTCGACGCGCTTAGCGCTTCAGGTCTTATGCTTCGCCATCCGCTACGCCTCGCTGCCTTCGTCAACGAGGAAGGCGTGGTCGCGCCTCCTTTCACTGGCAGCCGAGCCGCGGCCGGCCATGACCTGAGCGGCGAGCTGGACGTGATCGGCGCGGATGGCGTTAGCCTGAGCCGACGCATGAGCAATGCCGGCAGCAAGCCTGACCATGCCGGCGAAGCAGCGTGGGGCGCAGTCGCCGGCTATCTCGAGATCCACATCGAGCAAGGTCCGGTGCTTCACGCGAACAACTGCCCTGTTGGGGTGGTGACTGCTGTCACTGGGCAGATCCGCCTCCAAGTCGATTGGAGAGGCCGCGCGAATCACGCCGGGACCACACCGATGGATATGAGGCAGGACGCTCTGGTGGCAGCGTCGCAAGGGGTATTGGCCGTGGCGCAGTTGGCGGCGGGAGGCGCCGTAACCGTCGCCACGGTTGGGCGGCTCGATGTCGAGCCGAACGTGGCGAACGTCATACCGGGTTCGGTCCGCTTCAGCGTTGACCTGCGAAGCACCGACGATGTCGAGGCCGCCGCAGCGGTGACAGTCCTACGCAGGACCTTCGATGACATCGCCCGGCACACCACCACGACCGTTGCCATGTCGGTGACTTCGTCGTCACCGGCGGTGCCGACGGATATCAGGTGGCGGCGAATCCTGCACGAGTCCTGCATACGAGCAGGAACGGTTGCGCTGGATCTGGCGAGCGGAGCCGGCCACGACGCGCAGCACATCGCCGAGCTCGGGCCTATCGGGATGCTGTTCGTGCCGAGTATCGACGGGGTTAGTCACCATCCCGACGAGAACACGGCGGGGCCTGACCTGGTTCGCGGCGTCGAAATCGCACTCGACGCGTTGCTCGCAGCCGACGAGGACTTCGATGGCTGAAGCTCGCGACTTTATCGGTTACGGCGGTCGCCCGCCCGATCCGAAGTGGCCTCACGGAGCGTCGATTGCTGTTCAGTTCGTCCTCAACTACGAAGAGGGTGGGGAGCGTTGCGTACTCGACGGCGATCCCGTGTCCGAGACGTTTCTCTCGGAGATCCTTGGCGCCGAGGCGTTCGCCGACCGGCATATGAGCATGGAGTCGCTATACGAGTACGGCAGCAGGGCAGGGTGCTGGCGCGTCCTGCGCCTCTTCGATCGTTACAGCCTGCCGCTGTCGGTCTTCGCAGTGGCCCAAGCACTCGAGCGCAATCCGGCCTTCACGAAAGCGGTCGTGGACGCTGGTCACGAAATCGTCGGGCACGGCTTGCGGTGGCTCAGCTACCAGAAGATAGACGAAGCCACAGAGTCGGCACATCTCAGATCCGCCGTGGAGGTGCTGACCCGCCTGACAGGGTCGGCTCCGCTCGGATGGTATACCGGGCGGGATTCACCAGCCACTCGACGCTTGGTGGTCGAGCACGGCGGGTTCCTCTATGACAGCGATTCATACGCCGACGATCTACCGTACTGGACCACTGTCCATGACCGACCTCACCTGGTGGTCCCCTACGCTCTCGACACAAACGACATGCGCCTAGCGGCCGGCGGCGGATTCTCGAGCGGCGTGGACTTTGAGAACCACCTGCGCGACTCCTTCGACGTGCTTTGGCGCGAGGGGGAGGGCGGAAGCCCGAAGATGCTTTCTGTCGGCTTGCACGCCCGCCTCATCGGACGCCCAGGCCGATTGGCAGCCCTCGAGCGCTTCGTCGATCATGTCCTGTCCCACAACCGAGTTTGGATCTGTAGGCGAGTGGACATCGCCCGCCACTGGGCCGGTCAATTCCCCCCAGTACACCTCCCTTCGAACGCCTGATTCCTAATCGTGTCTGACCCTGCGAAGGAACTGAGCGGTGCGCTCCTGCTCGGGTGAGTTGATCATCTTGTCAGGACTTCCCGACTCCACGACGACGCCACCTTCGAGGAAGCAAACCTTGTCGGCTACGTCCATCACGAAACGAATCTCGTGGCTGACGATGAGCATGGTCATACCGGTCGACGACAGCTTCGATATGACGCCGAGGACCTCGTCGACCAGCTCCGGGTCCAATGCGCTGGTCGGCTCGTCGAAAAGCATAACCTTCGGCTTCATTGCTATCGCCCTGGCTATCGCCACTCTTTGTTGCTGACCACCCGACAACGAGTTGGGCCAGGAATCCTTCTTCGCCTCGAGGCCGACAAGTGCGAGAGCCTCCTGGGCTTGTGTCCGCGCCGCGTTTCCGGGCAGGCCCTTGACCGTACGCAGTCCGATGGCCACGTTCTCAAGGACGCTCAGATGCGGAAAGAGGTTGAATTGCTGGAACACCATCCCGAACTGCCTCCGCTGCGCCATGACCTCATGAGGACGGAGCCATTCCAACCCTCTCTTTGTCTCTCGGACGCCGATCCGTTCACCGTCGAGCAGTATCACGCCGTCGTCGAAGCGTTCGAGTTGGTTGAGGCAGCGAAGCAGCGAACTTTTCCCGCCTCCCGACGGGCCGACGATGCAAACCGTCTCTGAGCTGTCCACGTCGAGCGAAAGCCCTCGTAGCACCCTCGTCTCGCTGTAGGACAGGTAGAGATCCTTTATTTCCAGGAGCACCGTTTAGACCTCAGCTGGAATTGCCAGAGATGGAGTGGCTGCTTGAGTTGCAGGTTGTGCAAGCAGGCGCCGGTCGTTGCTGAAGTGCCGTTCGATAGCGCGCTGTGCGAGCGAGGCCACCGAGACCAGGAGTAAGTACCACACGGTTACCACCATGAGGAGACCCACTACCTGAAAATTCTGAGAGTAGATGTACTGCGCTCGTGTAAGGAGATCCCCTCCGCCGATCACCGAGACAAGGGCCGTAGCTTTGAGTAACCCGACGAACTGATTACCCATCGCCGGGATTGTCACCCTCAGTACTTGGGGACGGATAACGTAGCGGCTGGCCTGTCGATTAGACATCCCGATTGCGAGAGCAGCCATCTTCTGACCAGCCGGAACGGACAGAATCCCACCTCTGATGATCTCAGCCATGAAGGCTCCCTCGTGCAGGGCCAGGCCCAAGAGCGCGGCTACGAAGCCGCTTATCACCGAGTTAGTCGGGACACTCCACAGCGAGCCGAGACCGGGAAGGCTGATCCCGATGCTCGGGAACAGCAATGCTATGTTGAACCAGAATATCAACTGAACCAGCAGCGGGACGCTTCTGAAAATCCACGTGTACAGATCGCCTAGCGTCGCTACGACAGGACTTCGGCTGACTCGGGCGGCCGCTACCCCGGCACCTATCACCACGGCGACAACTTGGCATATCAAGGCCAGCTCAAGGGTCGTTTCGACCCCTTGGAGAAGCGGTTTACTGAAAAAATAGTTTGGGAATGCAGACCATCCGATGTGACGGTCACCGGCTAGTCGAATGGTGGCCAAGGCGACCAGGACTATGACGACTCCGCCAAGCACATATTGCATCGGCTGAGGAGGCTCACGGATAGTACCGACCGGCGCTCCCAGCTTCAAACCCGAAGGGCCTAGGGGCACGCCCCTCCGGCGTACTACGCGCCTCCGGCGGGCTACGTCGAGTAGACTGGACATCAAGTCTTCCTGACAAGATGGCGTACAGCGTCGGCGACCACTGCTCGCTTATCCCGTGAATCCGTGGGTCTGCCAGTTGACGATTATCTGTGTCGCTCCGTCCTGTTGTAGCGAGATCCCGTACCGGCTCAAGATCGTCTTGTATTGGCCATCGTCTACTAAGTGCTGGAGCGCGATCTGGGTAGCGTTGATCAGCTGGGTATTGCTCGGAAGGATAGCCTCGCCCGTTACGAAGTTTGCGCTGTAGCCAGTTGTGACAGGCACAGCGGTCAGCGCATCGTGAGACTGCTGCTGCTCGTAGGGCGCCCCTGGGAAAGTCTCCATCTGTGCTACCACCTGGCCGGACTCGAGCGCGGTCAGAGTTGTTCCGGCGTCCGGGAATTCCTTTTGGATTATGGCAGGCTTTCCGAGCGACTTGCATGTAGCGCTCTCGTCGTTTACGACAGTGACCGAGACGCTCCCGATAACGTCACCAACCGCTTGCCCGCAGAGGTCGTTGAATGTGGTGAACTTTGCCTTGTCCGCTGTCTTGATCACGAAGCCATTGTGAGCTACGAGATCGTCGACAAGTGAAACTATCTTCTCCCGAACAGGCGTATCCTCTAAGCCCGACATTGCGATCTGGTCACGTCCCGATTGAACGGCAGGTATGAGCCCGGCGAACGCCATGTTGTTGAAGACGACTTTCAGCCCCATCTCCTGGGCGATAGCTCGGGCGAAGTCCGCTTCGTATCCCACGATGGTAGTCGTCCCCGGCTGCACAAAGGCATAAGGAGGAAAAGTTCCGTCGGTTGCCACATCGAGCACCCCACTCGCCTTCAGGCTCGCAGGAAGCGCTGCGCGTGCGGGCGCGTAGACGCCAGAGGCGGCCGTTGAGGTGCTCGGCACGGAGGTAGCCGTCGAAGCCGTCGAAGGAGTCGCCGTGGTCGCAGTCGCAGTGGAGGTACTGGACGAACCACAAGCCGCTACTCCGAGCGAGAACGCACCTAGTAACGCAAACGTGGTGGTAGTCCTACGTCGCCCGCGTCGCCTTCTGACGGGGCTGAATATTGGGCTCATGTCGTTGTCCTCGTGGTGTAGTCGGGTCGGTCGTCCAAAGCGGACCATCGACACCATGTATACGTGAATAGTATGTCCGGCTGATTAAGGGAACATCTCTTCTGTGTTACAGGCGCTGGCAACCGGTAGAATATTGAACGCAAGCGACCTAGCTGCCGACGGCGTGTATACGTAACTGAACACTCGACGACTTGTCTCGTCACCTCCGGAGGAAGTCCTTAAGCCCTAGACCACGTTATAGTTTGGCTGCCCGCTCGCTTCACGAGAGGTGTGGTCAGCCGTCCATGGGAGTACCAAGTGATACCACGCGATGAATCTCGAACCACCGCTCCTGTCTCACACGGCGAGGCTGTGTACCGACGCCTCAAGACCGAGCTGGTCCACCAGGACATCCCCCCAGGCGCACGAATACTCGAGATAGATATTGCTGAGCGCATGGACGTCTCGCGTACTCCTGTCCGCGAGGCGCTTCGCCGGCTCGAGAGTGACGGTTTCGTGCAGCGCATCGGCAAAAGCCGACTGGTGGCGACGCCTGCCGGCCCTGACGATCTCGGTGACATAGGCCTGCTTCGCGTCGAACTCGACGGCCTCGCGGCAAGACTCATGGCCCGTCGCGCGACCCTGCGCGACTGGGCCCACCTGGAAAACCTTGCAGCTCGCATCGGCGAGTCTGACGACAACGTGAGCGAAGCCCACATCCAGTTCCACCGTGGAATCTATGCCGTAGGCTTCGGGCCCCGCATGTCGATCTTCGTCGACAACCACATCCTGCCGTTTCTCGACGTTGCGGTCAATCCAGGCAACGGGGAAACAAACGCCGTCGCAAGTTGCCACACGCACCGAAAGCTGCTCGCAGCCCTGTCGCGCGGCGACCCCGACCGGGCGGCCGCCGCCGCACGGAACCACGCTGTCGGTGGGCTCAAAGCCGCTCGGAGGCCCCGATCGTAGCGGTCACGTCGAGCTGAGCCGCCATTAGCGATTCGACATCCGACTCCGACCAGGCACGCGGTGCTCCTTGGTGATGAACTGATATCGTCGCTATCATTGCGTCTCCCAAAGTGACTGGTGCCAACATCTGGGCTCTCACGTCAAAGTCCTCGACCAAAGATCGAGGAGGCGCCACCGGATCTGTCAAACAGTCCTCTTGGATCAGAAATCTCCGATGCTCCAGTAAATATAGATACGTCGGGGCTTCGGCTACACCTCGCAGCGAGGAGTCTCTCATCGACGAAACTCCGGGAGCACACACCTCGGCGATAAGCACTGGACCCGATTCTCGATTAGCCCATCGGAGGGTTGTCCTGCTTGCACCGGTCCTGTCGAGCAACAAAGCCAGGATCTCGTGCAACCTGGTCAAGTCGATCTCCTCTGCAACCCCGCCCATTACCGATGCGATCGAATTTTCCGACCTCACATTCACTCCTCGTCTTCGTAGCTCTGCCATCGGCGCAGGCAACTGCGGCCGTCCCACTCTCGAAGTGTAGGCTACAGACCGCCTGCGTGGTCTCATCACCCAGTTCGACCTCCTGTCAGCCCGCCAGAAACTCCTCGAGGAGGAACGCCACGCTGAGCGGGTGCTCACGCTCCGCCGCTCAACCCGATCTCGAGACACGATAAGCAGGGGCTGCACGCCTTAACGTTTGTCGCCCGAGGGTTGGGGGAAGAGTGAGATCGATGCGGTTCTCGCGACTGACAACAGGGGCTTCGCCGACAAGGAACCTCCTCGGTCCCGCTGCGGGCAGCCTCCCCGGTCGGGCATTGCACGACGTACAAACCGGGCGCTTCGAACGAACCTTGGCCGGGTTGGCAGCAGCAGGAGCGATCGTCACCACCGGGGAGATTTACACCTCACATGACGGCGCCAGCTTCGGAAACAAGATGATGTGGTGGCCGATCGTGATCGTACCTACCCTGCTGCCGGCGGGCGTCGCCGCTGTGTTCAGTCGCCGCGCAGCCAAAACCGTGCTCCCAGCCGCCTCACTGCTCGTGATCGCCAACGGGATGCAAGGCACCTTCTTCCACTTCCGTGGCATCAGCCGTAAGCCTGGCGGTTGGAGGAACCTTCGATACAACTTAGAGATGGGACCCCCGGCGTTCGCTCCGGCCCTTGCCAGCCTCGTCGGGGGAATGGGGCTGCTGGCGTCGCTTCTGCGGCGCGAAGGGGACTGAGTTGCCGTTCCGCGCACCGGACGCTCGTGCAATCACCCCAGGCGGCAAAGGACGATTCCCTGGCTTCGACGTCCTGGATGGCGTGGAGCACTGGGATGCCGTGACCGCCGGTGTCGTTCTCGCCCGGCTCGACCCGCAGCCGGAGATCTCGTTCTTCACGGTGACCGAGCAGGCTACGGCCGACGCACTCTTCGACCAGCTGCTCGGCCAGGACGCTCCCCCGAAGATCCCGGTGTTGCAGCTCGTTGACCGCCGTCTGGCGCTCGGCCAGACCGACGGATGGCGATACGAGGACATGCCAGAGGACAGCGTCGCATGGCGACAGACCCTCGCGGCGCTAGACGTCGACGCAAAAGCAGCCCATGGCGAGCGCTTCCACGAGCTGTCATGGAACCAGCAGGGCACTCTTGTTCAAGCCGTGCACGACGCGGAGGTTTGGCACAGCCTGCCGGGTTCGCAGGTGTGGAGCCTCTGGACGCGCTACACGAGCACTGCTTTCTACTCGCACCCGTGGGCGTGGAACGAGATCGGTTTCGGAGGTCCCGCCTACCCACGCGGCTACAAGGCGCTCGGCGTCGACAAACGCGAAGGATGGGAGGTGCCAGACCATCACAGTGTGGACCCGGTGACTTTCGCTGCACGAGTCGAGCGCGCGAAGCGCCGCCACGCGGACACCAGCGGCGGTAACCACCCAGTTTCGCAGGGGAAACGATGATCCGAGCGGGCCGACATCTATGACACGCTTCAGCGACAAGAAGATCAGAGCGAGGAACGCGTCAGCGTGGCTCGTCCCCGACGGCGACAACCGCACGGATCACCGTTTGCGGGGAGACATGCGCCGCTTCGCCGACGACGACGAGGTCGACATTGTGATCGTCGGCTGCGGAGCCGGGGGCGCAACCCTGATGCAGCGCTTGGCTCGCGCCGGATGGAGCGTCGTCGCTCTTGACGCCGGACCGTTCTGGGATCCTGACGCCGACTGGGTCAGCGACGAAGCCGCCTCCCACCGTCTCTACTGGACCGAGCCGCGCGTCATAACCGGCGACGATCCGGTGCCTCTCGGTTCGAACAACTCCGGGCGTGGAGTCGGCGGCTCGATGATCCACTACGCCGGCTACACGCCCCGCTTCCACCCCTCCGACTTCGAGACTGCGAGCCTCGACGGGGTGGGCGCCGACTGGCCGATCAGCTACCAGGACCTCAAGCCGTACTACGAGGCGATCGAAGAGGAACTCCCGGTATCCGGCCAGGACTGGCCTTGGGGGGACCCTCACTCATACCGCTATTCGCCTCAGCCGGTGAGCGGCAATGGCGAGATCTTCCTACGAGGTGCATCGGCGATCGGGCTGAACGCTCGCGTTGGTCCGGTGGCAATTGCGAATGGCCGCTTCGGGAACAGACCGCACTGCATCTACCGCGGCTTCTGCCTGCAGGGGTGCAAGGTGAACGCGAAAGCATCGCCCTTGATCACCCACGTCCCCGACGCCCTCGCGCAAGGCGCTGAGATCAGGGCGAACTGCATGGTGAGCAAAATCGAGGTTGGCGACAGCGGTCTTGCGAGCGGCGTCACCTACTTCAGCGGTGGAGTCGAGCGTTTCCAGCGTGCCCGGATGGTTGCCGTCGCAGGGTACTCGATAGAAACACCGCGCCTCCTGCTGCTATCAGCAAGCAAACGATTCCCAGACGGTCTGTGCAACGACGAAGGGCAGGTCGGCCACTACATCATGGTCCAAGGCGCCCCGCAGACGGCAGGACGCTTCGCCCAGGAGATCCGCATGTTCAAAGCCCCTCCTCCCGAAGTCAGCTCCGAGCAGTACTACGAGACGGACCCAACCAAGGGCTACAAGCGGGGCTTCTCGATCCAGACTGTGTCGCCTCTGCCGATCACATGGGCAGAGCACGTCGCTGCACAAGGGCACTGGGGGGAGGTGTTGCGCGAATACATGCGCGACTACGTGCACTGGTCCACACTTGGAGCGTTGTGCGAGTTCCTCCCTCGTTATCGCAATTCCGTCACCCTTGCTGACGAGAAAGACCGTCACGGGCTGCCCGTGGCCCGCTTCTTCTACAGTCAGTCTGACAACGACACGGCGCTCATGAAAGCAGCGCAGCGGGTCATGGAAGACATTCTCAAGGGAGCCGGTGCGGAAGAAGTTATGACCATCGACCGCTTCGCCCATCTCGTCGGTGGCTGTCGAATGGCTGCCTCGCCCAATGACGGGGTTGTCGACGCTAACCAGCGCAGCTTCGCCGTCCCGAATCTCTACATCACCGACGGAAGTGTGCTTCCCACTCAGGGGTCCGCTAACCCGGCTCTCACCATCATGGCCTTGGCGGCTCGCTGCGCAGACCATCTTATCGCGGGGTCCCGCAAAGGACAGCGCTCGCAGCTGGTGGGTCAGTGACCGTAACCGAGGTCTCAGCCCGCGCGTACAAGATTCCCACCGACCGACCCGAGGCGGACGGGACCTTGGCGTGGGACGCCACGACCATGGTCGTCGTCACTGTCGGAGACGGCCATGACGTCGGGCTCGGATGGACCTACGCGGGATCCGGCGCCGTCGCAGTAGTCACCGACCAGCTGGCGCCGGCCGTAATCGGCACCGACACTTCAGCGATTCCACGGACGGCTGAGGAGATGGCGAGAGCGTGCCGAAACCTAGGGCGGCCCGGCCTTGTGGCGTCCGCCATCTCGGCAGTCGACGTGGCCTTATGGGATCTGCGGGCCCGTCAACTCGGTGTCGCGCTGGTCGACCTGTTCGGCCGGGCCCGCGACACTGTGCCGGTATACGGAAGCGGGGGCTTCACCACCTACGACGACTCCGCCACCGCGACCCAGCTTGCCACGTGGGTAGACGACTGGACCATACCGAGGGTCAAGATAAAGATCGGGGAGTCGTGGGGCGCAGAGCCCGCCCGGGACCTTCACCGGGTCGCTTTGGCCCGCCGAATGATCGGCGAGGCAGAGTTATACGTCGATGCAAACGGTGGCTACACGGCCAAAGAGGCGCTCCGCCTCGGGCGGTCAATGACCGACGATCACGACGTCAGATGGTTCGAGGAGCCTGTCTCATCGGATGACCTCGCCGGACTGGCTAGAGTTCGAAGCGGCTTTCGGGCGGACGTCGCGGCTGGGGAGTACGGCTACACGCTCGACTACTTCTCGAAAATGCTGGATGCGGAGGCTGTTGATTGCCTCCAAGCGGACGTCACGCGATGCGGTGGATACAGCGTATGGCGACAAGTTGCCGCTCTTGCCGACGCGCGGCACTTGCAGATCTCAGGGCATTGCGCCCCCAATATCCACGCGCACGTAGCAGCGTCGGTCCCCAACCTGCGCCACGTCGAGTACTTCCACGACCATCACCGGATCGAGACAATGCTCTTCGAAGGGACTCTGCCACCAAACGGGGGTGCCATGATCCCCGACAGAACCCGGCCTGGTCACGGCATGAGTTTCCGTGCGACCGTCGCGGACCCGTATCGAATCGCTTGACATGTCAGATTCGCAGCCAGTCAACTCGACTGTCTCCTCCGGGCACGCCGAGACTGCATCGGGCCTCTCGCGGATCACCCTTCGGCCTATAGGCAGCCCCCTTCCTCTCGGCTTCATCGCCCTCGGGACGGCTACGATCTCTTTGAGCGGTATGCAACTCGGGTGGCTTCCCGCGGCAGATTGGAAGCAGGTGGCACTCGTACTCGTGCTATTCACCGCTCCGTTACAGGCGCTCAGCTCTATATTCGGGTTCTTGGCCCGCGACTCTGTCGGTGGCACCGGCTTGGGCACACTCGCCGGTGCTTGGCTCGTCACAGGTGCAGTGACCGCCACATCACCGGCCGGATCGACGAGTAAAGCACTCGGCTTGTTCTTGCTCGTCGTGGCAGCAGCACTTATCGTTCCGACAGTCGCCGCTTCACTCGGCAAGGTTTTGGCCGCCTTGGTGATGGGCGGGGTCGCCGTTCGGTTCTCTATCACCGGCATTTACGAGCTGACCGGTCAGAGCGGCTGGGAGCACGTCGCTGGATGGTGGGGAGTCGCTCTCGGCGCAATCGCGTTGTACGCTGCGCTGGCTTTCGAGATCGAAGACACCCTGCGGCGTACGTTGCTACCCGTGGGACGACGGGGCGTCGGTCGCCGCGCTATGGAAGGCACCATCGTCGACGACCTGGGGCGGATCAGCCACGAGGCCGGCGTCCGTGAGCAACTTTAGGCGCTATTTCAGCAGTCTCCTATTGGATCTACCCCGATGACGCGATACCAATCGGAGGAACGAAAGAGATCGACGCCGGTCGGCTACGAAGACGACGTTACCTCTACTCGGTAGTCGGCGCGATAACACGTCACGCGCTTCGACGGCAGCAGCGAAGTCTTCGACACTTCCTCCATGGTCTGGGTGGCTTCGCTGGACTTTGCGGCGAAAGGCCATGTCGAGGTCCCTCTGGTCGAAGTCAGCCGGCAAGCCAAGAACACTACGGGCCTCGGGGCGGCGCACGCTTACAACGCTACACGCCTCAGCAGCACGCTACACTGCGTTGCACACCGTCTTTACGGTTGCTCACCGCCTTTACGCTACCTGGCGGGGCGGGGTGCCGGTCCTGAAGCGGATTGTGAATTGCGCTGGGCCGACACGAATGCCGGTCGTGTCAAAAAATTTGTCCAATGCGTGATCAACATATCCTGTCAGCTCCTTGAGATCGGTCTCATCCACCACGTCAAGCACCGCTCGGAGTTCGACCGCTGGGAATGCGCCGAACAGTCCGATCAATGCCCTCTGTACAACAGGGATGGTCTCGAGATCGGATTCGAGTGTGTGTGACAGCGCCGCTGCACGAACTGTGGTCTCCCCTCTTTGCATCGCAGATGGCGAATATGAGAAGTTCCCAGTGCGACTCCGTCCATCGTTGCGGCGGAGTTCTGTAACAATCAAGGCGACACCGATCAAAGCCGCCACGACTCCGATTGCGGCGACCGTAGCGAAGGACATCCAACCGCCTTCGTTCCACCAGCGTACGAGGGTTGGGTCGAATACCTGACGGTTGGATCTGGATCCACCAAATACGCCCGCGCCCAAGGAGCACGCCAAGCCGCCACCGGCTGCGAGCAGTAGGCCGGCAAGCAAGAGTATTCGCCGGTTACGTCTATCGCTCATCCGGTCGGATTCACACCCTTCAAGGATCGGCCATCCCTATCGACGTCTGCAGCTCCCCGAGTGCGGATCCGCAGCCGGCGTTTGTCGGGAGCCCCAAGAGCGTCGAGCTCACCTTGAACAGCGCTTTCAAGCAAGGGTCGCGAGGTGGACGCCGCCTCTGCTGAAATGCTGACGTTCCACGCTCCGGAGCGAGGGGCGACGCGGGCTTTCACCGGACTGACCGGGACCTGAAGCGCCACACGTCGCGCCAAGTGCGCCTCCGCTGGTCGGCGCAAGAGCAGGACTGCGGCTGAGCCATCTGCAGCCGACCGGTATTCGAGCAGACGCTTGCGCTTCGGTTTCGCTTCAGCGATGAACAAGATTAGGCCTGCTCCGCCGACCGCTGCGCTGATGGCGATTGCGATAGAGGTGGACCACGCTGTCGTCTCGAAACTACGCAGCCAACTCCGGCCTGGAATCCATACGAATCCAGAGTTGCTCCAAGTGGAGACCGCCTCGATGACGACCAGCACGCCACCACTCAGAAGTACGGCACCGATGAGGAACACCAGGACTCGGTTGACGATCCGGCTCATCGGATAGCCAATCCTATATCCAGGTCGAGATCGGCGATATGGACATTCACCGACCACTCGACACCGTTGCTCTGCAGGATGTCCCGGACAGCCTTGCGCACATTTTCCACTACACGCAGAAAAGCGAAGTCGGTGACAACAATTTGAATGAAGACCGACCCGTCGCTGAAACCTACTCCAGCGATAGTGCCTCCTCGGAACTGAGTACCGATAGGTATTCCCGGACCTGCCGTCAGCGCAGCTCCAGGGACACCGCCCACAGCAGCGGCTATATCCTGAGCGAGCCTCCCGCGACCTACTTTCGGCGGCTTGGAGGACAGCTCATCTGCAAGTTGACGCGTCATTCGAATCTTCGACGCAGGCCGTCACGCCACTCGGCTCGGCTGGTTGTCGTCGTCGCCGTCCAAGAAAAGATCGTCGACTGCGACGTTGACTTCCACCACCTCGAGGCCTGTCATCGCCTCGATACGGTCGATCACATTCTCCCGGATAGCATTCGCCGTCTCGACAATGCTCTGACCGTAGTAGGCGACGATGTCGATGTCGACTGCTGCCTGGCGTTCGCCCACCTCCACAGTTACACCTTGCGTCGTCGCAGCCGTGGCGCCGCCGGGGATCTTCTGGCGAATGGAACCAAAGGTCCGCGCGAGGCCTTTGCCCATCGCCTGGACGCCCGGTATCTCCTGAGTCGCAATGCCCGCAATCTTTGCCACGACCGACGAGGATATCGTCGTCGTACCGTGCTCGCTCTGCAGCGACGCGCTCGCGCCGGACGAACGTTCGAGTGAGCGCCCCTGCCCGCCCCCTACGCCTGGCGAGCCGCTGGGGAAGGACGAGGCACCGGCGGCTCCGGGTGAGGTCGCGAAATCTTGGGTAGATGCTGTGTCGGTCATTTGGACTCTCCTTTGGGTGATGCCTGATCCATATCGGGTGGCCTGGATCTCCAGGGTCGCCCCCAATGGCTGCGCCGTCAGCGACGACGTGCCGTGGTGCCGCTTGGCGAACGAAATCGAGCTGTCATCTGGTCGAGATCGAGTTCTCCCTCGAGGACCCTAACGATTCCCCATCCGATCAAGCCGGCTGCTACTGCTGCAAGGACGACCCATCCGGCCTCCCACGCAAGCCATACGAGCAGAACTGCGATCAAAAATACGTACTGCGATCGTGTCATCACGGACTCCTTCCTGAAGTCGGCCTGGGTAACCTCTCCTAGTTGTTACCCCGATACGACCCGCGACGACACAAAATTGACGTCATAGCCCTTCCGAAGCCGATCTTGCACCGTCACATTCAGCCTGAAACTAGCCTGCACCTGGCCCCTTCAGACGGGGGAACTGAGCTAGTGGTCCTTCTTGCCCCCACCGCCGCTGCCCTTGTCGCCTGCATTGCCCGGCGGGCGATACGAGGGAACCGGAACAGTTGTCGTGGGGGTTGTCGTGGGGGTTGTCGTGGTGGTCGTCGTGGTGGTGGTGGTCAGTGTCGTAGTTGTAGTGGTCGGCGCAGTCGTAGACGGACTGGGAGTGCTCCGAAGCGCCGCATCCACTTGAATGACCGCATTCAATATCGTGTTGGCCCGTGATGACGTCAACTGTCCAGCAGCCTGAAGCCGTCTGACGTCAGCAACCAGCTTCTCGACGGCTGCTTGAGCACCCGCACTGTTGTGCGCATCCGCCGTGGCTCGCACCGAGGCTACATCGCTCTGTAGGACCCCTAGGGCGGAGTTGGCGTTTGCTGCCGACGTGCCGCAGCTCGCAAGGACAATAGCCGTAGCGCAGGAGGCAGCAATCAGACGCAGCTTCGTCACGGCTGGACCGCCTTGGAGAGGTTGTTCAGAGCTTGCGAAAGCGCCGGCTGGATCGAGCCCAGAGTCGTCTTCGCAGCGACCGACGCTGGGGTCGTAGTCGTCGGTGACGGCCCCCTGTTGTGGCCACCGAGCGCCACGGAGGCGACGACCACCACGATGACAAGCGCAGCGATCAAACCGGCTAACACAGCGAAGCGGGAATGATCCGCCACGCTGGTCTTGAAGCGTCCGATGAAATCGGCTCGCCCTGGCACGAAGAGCGGCATTTGAGAGTCGAGCACCTGCGTATCCGAACTCGGCCGCTCGTAGTCTGTGATCGGGATGGGAACAGTGGACGTAGGTGCGGGACAACTCGGCGGGACAACGACTGGCGCGACCCAGCGGGTCTGAAGCGCATCGAGCATGTCCCGAGCCGTGAAAAAGCGTCGGTCAGGTTCCCGAGCCATCGCCGCCTCGATCACCGCGACAAGGGCCGGGTCGACACCCGGACACGCCTCGGCAAGCGGAACTGTCTGGCCGTCAGCTATCGCCCGGACCAACTCAATGGGGTTCTTCTCTGCGAATGGCTTTTGCCCGGAGAGACATTCGTAGCCGACTACGCCGGCAGCGTACAGATCGTCGGCAACTGAAGCCGGTTGACCCGACAACCGTTCCGGACTCAGGTATGCCGCCGTCCCCAACACGTGACCGGTCAGCGTGAGGTCGGTGTCAGTCGTCTTGGCGATCCCGAAGTCGGTCACCTTTACGCTGTCTCGATCGGCGACAAGGACGTTCCCCGGTTTGATGTCGCGGTGCAGGATACCTGCCTCATGGGCGGCTTGGAGCGCCTCGACCACGTCGACGAGGATCTTGCGAACGCGGCGGTCGGGCAGGCAACCGGCCGCAATCTCGTCTCCGATCGTCCGCCCTGACAGTCGTTCCATCACGATGTAGGGCACGCCCTGCTCTTCGCCGCAGTCGTAGATGGCAACCACCCGGGGATGGTTGAGCGTCGCTGCGAGAGACGCCTCCGCCTCGAAACGCCGGCGTAGATCCGCGTTGTCCGCTAACTCGGGGCGAAGAATCTTGACGGCCACCGGCCGGCCGAGACGGATATCCCAGCCATCGCGCACTTCGCCCATGCCGCCTTTACCCAGAACGTCCCGCAGCTCATAGCGACCGCCGAGGCGGTCAGGCACCGACATGTTTCCAAAGTAACAACGACACGACCCAAAGCGGCAGGACTCCGCGTTCATCGGCGCGTCGGTGCTCGCCGGATGGCTCTCGACCCCTATCATTGTTCTGATGAAGACACTGGTTGTAGGCGACGCTCGGATCCTCTATGACGACTCGGGCAGCGGCCCGGCGGTTCTGTGCCTGGCCCCGGGAGGCCTATCGGCATCCCGGGCAGAAGTTTGGAGCCGTTCGCCGTGGAACCCTGTCGAGCGCCTGGCAGGCCAATACCGGATCGTGGTAATGGATCAGCGAAACACCGGCACTTCTTGGGCGCCGATTAAAGCTGACGATGGCTGGGGAAACTACGCAAACGACCAGCTCGCTTTAATGGATCACCTCGGAATCGAAACTTTCTCTGTCGTGGGGATGTGCATCGGCGGTGCTTTCATAGCCCGACTTCTCGCGGACGCACCTACCCGGGTGAATGCCGCAGTTGCGATGCAACCGGTCGGACTGGACGGCAACAGGGATGTCTTCCTTCGACTGTTCGATGATTGGCGCGCCGGCGCAGAAAGTGGACATCCCGAGGCCGGCCCGGACGACTGGAACTCATTGCGCCATTCGCTGTTCGGCACCGATCGCTTGGTCTGGAGCGTCGACGATGAGGCGCTCTCCGGTTTCGACCGGCCCCTTCTCGTGTTGCAGGGCGACGACGAGTACCACCCTCGTACAGTGTCGCGGCGCATGGCTGAGCTTGTACCCAAAGCAGCCCTGGTTGAGCGGTGGAAGAAGCCGGACGAGGTCGCTTCCGCGGATGAGGTGATTCGAGGTTTTCTATCGGAGCACACACGGTAAAGTTTTTTCACGATTTCCTTTGCACGAAAACCGTTGAATAAACTTCATCCCGCTAGAAAGACCTTCGCGTTCATGACCTCGGTTTAACAAGGAGCAAAGGAGACAGGATGACAACCCACCGGCACGCCATCCCGGCCACCATTGACGATGTCACCTCCGAGTGGTTGGAGGTCGTGCTGGGCAGCGCCGGGGTGATCCCCGCCGGTTGGCGCCTGGGTGACATGGATATCACTCGGATCGGGGAGGAAGGCTTGATGGGGGAGATTTACCGGGTGGGCCTAGTCTCCAGCAGCGACCCGGGCGGCGAAACACGCGGCGAAACAGGCGTTGTGCCGGCGAGTGTGGTCGTGAAGCTCCCGTCGCGACACGAAGGCTCCCGCGCGCAGGGGATCGCCCTCGGCATGTACGAGGCCGAGGTCAGGTTCTACAACGAGCTGGGCCCCTCTACCCCGACCGGTCTCCCGGCACTCTACTTTGCGGCTATCGAGCCGGGCACAGCTGACTTCGTCATCGTCATGGAGGACCTCGGGCATTTAAGTATGGTCGATCAGCTGACGGGAATGACGACCGAACAGGCGGCGGCGGCGCTGCGCATCCTCGCCGACATCCATGCCGCCTGGTGGGACCGGGTCCAGGTGCCCGATCTGGAGTGGATCCCGACTATGAGCGGAGACCGCGTCGCGTATGTGGACCAGCTCCTGCCGCAGCTGTGGCCTGCCGCTTCGGCGGTGATAGCGGAGGCGCTGCCACCAGGCGGACTGGAGCTCGGGGAGCTTTTTAGCCACAGCTACCTGAAGATGCAGAAGAAGTTCGCGTCGAGGCCGTGGACCCTCGCGCACCAGGACTACCGCTCGGACAACCTCCTAGTTGGCAACGCGACCACTGACGAGGTCGTGGTTGTCGACTGGCAGGGGATCGGCCGTGGACCTGCCGCCTACGACGTCTCCTACCTGCTCGGAGCCTCGCTCACCGTCGCGGACCGTCGGGCCTGCGAACGCGACCTCGTCGCCGGCTACTTCCAGCGGTTGACGTCACGTGGCGTCGATTACACTCTCGAGCAGGTTTGGGACGATTACTGCTACGCCCACGGGCTGGGAGGACTCGCCGTCACCATCGTGGCAGCAGCGACACTGGACACTACGAGCGCCCGCAGCAAGGCGCTGGTCAACTGCATGGCCGAGCGCTACTTCACGGCAGCACTCGACCACCGCTGCCACGAGCTGATGCGCTGACAGGCGGCGGCCGAGGCGGCTCACCTTCGCCGGATTGTCCTGTCCACGCTGCTAACTGAGGGTACCCGCAAAGAGGCTGGCTAACTCGTCCCAGTGACGCTCAGCGGCCGCCTGGTTGTAGACCGGGAAGTCGGCCATCGTCCACCCATGCAGAGCGCCGTCGTATATCTCGCAGCGGTGCTCGACGCCGGCGTCAGCGAGCGCCTGCTCGAGCCTGTCCGCCATGTCGGGGGGATAGGAGCTGTCGTTATCAGCGCCTGCCACGTAGACCCGGGCCGCCATATGAGGCGCGAGGAGGTGGGGGCTGAGCTCGGCGTCGGTGGCCAGGTTGCCACCGTGGAAGCTAGCGGCGGCGGCGACACGGTCCGGGTAAGTTCCCGCCGCGGTAAGCGACATGGCCCCGCCCATGCAGTAGCCGGTCGTGCCGACCTTGGTTCCAGCTACGTCGTCACGGGTGTTGATGTAGTCGAGGAAGACCCCGGTGTCCTCCGCTGCTCGACGATTGTCGGTCGAGGAAAACAAATGAGCTAAAGCGCTCCTCACATCTCCTGAAGCGAACACCGCCTTCGGGTCCAATGGCTCGTAACCTCCGGCCCGGTAGAACAGGTCGGGCACCAGCACCACGTAGCCGCAATCGGCGAGGCGCTGGC
>JAJZDJ010000166.1 GCA_021828685.1 Actinomycetes bacterium
GTCGGGGCCGCAGCCGCCTGCGCCGTGCTGGGACGCCTCGATGAGTCGCAGACCCGACACGCTCTGGCCGTCGCCATGTGCACTGCAGGAGGCGTGTACGCGTCCGTTGGGAGCATGACACTCCCGTACATCACCGCGCTGCAAGCCCGCAACGGCTTGGAGGCATGTCAGATGGCACAGGCTGGTTTGGAGGGACCTATCACCGCTTTCGAGGGTGACAAGGGAATGCTCGAGAGCTACAGTGACGAGAAGGCCGAGAAGATCGACGGCGTCCTTTCCGAGCTGGGATCCACTTGGCGGATTCACGGCCAGAGCTACAAGACGATGCCGACGGAGACCATCACGCATGCGCCGCTCGAGTGCACGCTCGAGCTGTTGGGCAGGAAATCGGGCAGGAGGGTCGACGCCATGCGCTTTGGAGTGTGCCCGATCGTGGTGAGCATCGCCGACGAGCGCTTCGAGCGCTTCGGGATCCCGAGCAGCGACCTCGAGGCGCGCTTCGACTTGCGATTCTGCGTTGCCGCGGCTTGGATTCGGGGTCGCTTCACCTTGGCGGAGATGGCCCCCGACGCCTACGAGGACAACGAAATCCTGGACCTGCGAAGGCGGGTGGAACTCGTGGCAGACCAGAACCGGCCTACCTTCGACGGGTGCTGGCTCGAGATCCGATACACCGATGGTTCGACCGACCGGGTCAACATCGACGCGTTCGCTGGGACCGTTGCGAACCCTCTAAGCGATGGCCGGCTTCGCGACGTGTTCGTGGCGACGGCGTCGGAGGTATTGGATCCAAGCCGGGCAGATCAGATCGCAGACGCCGTCTGGGGTTTAAGTTCGGCAGCGGACGTCGGCGAGATGACATCGCTGTGCGTACTGTGACAGACACGACCGGTCTGGAAAGGACGGCCTCATGGCCACGGTGACCCTAGGCGACGGGGCGACTATCTGGTTCGAACGCCAAGGCTCCGGCGCACCTCTGCTGCAGATACACGGATCCGCTTTCGGTCACCGCAACTTCGAGAAGCTCACCCCGCTCATGCGCGACCAGTTCGAGGTCATCGACTTCGACCTTCCAGGGTATGGCGACAGCCACGGAGGGGTCGCACCTAAGGGTTTCGACGACCTTGCCGACCGGGTGGGCGAACTGATCGGGGCCCTCGGCCATGACCGGGTTCATGTACACGGCACCTCATTTGGAGCGATGGTCGCTCTAAGCCTGGCCGCCCGCCATCCTGAGCGGGTCGACAACCTTGTGCTCAGCTGCTTCTTGCTGCGCTATGACCGCGCTGCGCGCATGATGCGGGGAACTTGGAAGCGAGCTGCAGCCGAGATGGGGATGGATGCCGTTGCAGACCTTACATCGGTAGCGGGTTTCGCTCGCTCGTTCTATGACCGCCCCGAAGCGGCAGCGCAACTCGAATCGATGCGCGAAGCGTTCCGCCGCACAACTCCAGAAGCGTTCGTCGCAGCGACGGAGACCATCGAGGGGACCGACCTCTCACCGCTCGGCCCGACAGTCCGAGGTCCGGCGCTGCTTCTGGCGGGGGCTGAAGACAACATGACGCCTTATTCACCCGCAGAGTCGGGAGTCGGCATGGCCCAACTGGCATCGCAGCACCCGGATTGGCGAAGCGAGGTGCTTGATCGCTGTGGGCATTACCTGGTCATCGAGCAGCCGGAGGTAGCGGCTGGATTTATCGGCGACTTTTTGGCGCAGAACACGTAAGGCATTTGGTGGTCGTAGTGTTGTCAACTGTTGACAAAACATTCCCGGGGCGCGTAAGTTCCAATTCGCAAAGGAGGTGGCGATGCCCCGACAACGAAGGCTAGGCGTGGTACTCCTCGACGCAGAGCACAGCGTCGAGACTCTCGACTGGGAGAACCCTGACGAGTGGTTGCCCCCGTCTGGCCTCGGAGAAGGCTTCTTCGGTCATCCAGCGGCGTGGCCGCTGCCAGTCTTATTCGCGGTGGCTCATGGGGCGACTGCCGCTGCTGCGGCGAAGTCGACCGCCGAGGCCCTCGACGGTATAGCTGCTGCTGTCGGTCGCCTCGACGGTCGTTGTGACCTCATCGTCGGCGGGTGCGGCTACTTCGGGGCAGCCTGGCCGCTCCTTGGGAGCCCCCCCTCCACCCCGACGATTCTCAGCGCCCTCGATCTTCTCGACTTGGCATTGTCGAGCTCGCGCCGTGACGCGGCCGTTTTGAGCATGAGCGCAGCGGCTGCGTTGTCCTTTCTGGGCGAGCGGAGCGATTTCGACCGGATTCGGGTCGTAGGGCTCGACCACTGCGCCGACTGGAAGGCGATCGGTCGTCCGGACTGGGTGTCGAACCCGCAATGGAGCGTCGAAGGGCTAGAGAAGAATCTGCAAGAAGTTCTAGACGTCGAGATGCAACCCGGCGGTGGCCTGCACGGCGTCGGGGCGGTCGTGCTCGAATGCACTGTGCTTCCGCAGTTCGCCGCCCTCATCCGGGATCGTGTGGGTGTTCCGGTGTACGACCTCATGTCGATCGTCAAGGCGATAGTCGGATGACACCGGGACCGATGACGCCTGCTAGTCACGACGACGCTTCCCGCCTCGACTTCGTCGAGGGCGTACGGGCGTTCAACTACCGCCATATCGTCAAGCCGCTGGTCGACGACTACGGGCGGCGGGTGGACGAGCGAAAGCGAGCCGGCCTGGGTGAGCCAGTCACCAAAGAGGAAGCCGGATCGCTGTACATCTCGGATCCCTCCTACCTATTCTCGTGCGCGCTGCAGCGCAGCATGCAGCGCCTTGGCTGGTCCACCGCAAGCGAAGGCGCCCACAGGGAGGCGGCAAGCCTCAGCATGGAACTTAGAGCAAGCCAGTCGACGAGTGTCCACAGCGAGCTGATACTCGACTCGCAGCTGCAGATGCCCGACTGGTATACGAGCGCCCATTTCTCCGGTCGCGACGACATCCACCTCGTGGAAGGCGGCTACTGGGCCGACGAGCTGGTCGGACCGTTCTACGAGCGTGGGGGGGCGGCGTACCGCCTTGCCTGGCGTGGCGGCTACGACGCGGCCGGGCCGGGAGCCCTCGAGATCTTCGCTCGTAGCGCCCCGCCGGGACGATACGACAAGGTCTTAGACTTGGGCTGCTCCTTCGGCGGCCTCACCCGCGTCCTTCGAAGTGTATTCCCGACGTCGGAGGTCATCGGTATCGACATTTCGGTACCGGCGCTCACTTACGCCCACTACCTCGCCGAGCGTGACGGCCAGCGGATCAGTTACCAGCAAAGAGATGCGAGCGCGACAGGGTTCGACGCCGAATCGTTCGACCTCGTCACGGCCTTCTTACTGTTGCATGAGGTGCCTGACGACGTGCGCGCCTCGATCGTCGCCGAGGCATTCCGCATATTGCGTCCCGGCGGCACTCTCATGTTTCTCGACATCCCTCCCTACAGCGCCTTGACTCCTGTGCAAGCCTGGTTCGAGAGCTTCGACGGCCGAGGGAACGGCGAATGTTTCTGGGAGGAGTTCCTCGTGAGCGACTTTCCTGCGCTGATGCGCTCCGCCGGATTCGAAGAGCTGAGTGAGGGCCCTTTGGACTACGAGGAGAAGTCGTACTGGGGTTCGTCAGCGTTGTGGCGTACCGGCGAATTCGACCCGGTACACCGTTGGGTTACCCGGGCGGTCAAACCTTCGCTGGTAGCTGCCGGGTCGCTATGACCGCTCTGGACGGCAGCGGCTACGAGTGGGAGAACACATTGCGCGACGCTCCCTTCGGCGACAAGATCGTCGACGGAGGCTACACGGCCCTCCCCGATCCAGTGGCCGACCGCATATTCGAGGTGGTCATGTGCCTGGCCGGCGAAGTGTGGGCCGTCCGTGACCGGCTGCGCCTGGCGGAGGCGGCGATCGCATCGGAGTACGGCATCGATCTGTCTGCTGCGGTCGACGTCTACAGGGAACGTGGCGAATCCTTGGATGCCATGCGTGAGGATCGCGACGCGTTCGTCGAGCGGGTCCTGCGGCCACTCCGGGTACGTACCGGGTCTAGCCGGACCTTCAACGAAAGGGCTATCGAAGGATGACTAGATGAACGACAAGGCCTGGCTCGAAGGCGTGCAGACCCATCCGAATGAAGTCTTCGTGGGTGGACGTTGGGAGTCCGCAGACGGCGGTCAACTGCTGCTAACCGACCCGGCGACGGAGGAGATACTGGGCGTCGTTTGCGACGCCGGCCCGAAAGCGGTCGACACTGCTGTGCGGGCCGCGCGGAAAGCTTTTGACACCGGGCCGTGGCCCCAGTGGTCGTTGGAGCGCCGCGCCGAAGTGCTCGGACGATTACTCGACGGGGTCGCTGACGTCGGCGAAGAGTTCGCCAGGACGCAGACGGCTCAGATGGGGGCACCCATCTCGGTGTCGAGGGCGTTAGTAGGCGGGGGCGCCCGCATGTACGGCGCGTACCTCGAAGGGGCGAGCAATATCGTATGGTCGTATCTGCGGCGCGACAGTGTCGGATGTTCGCTCGTCACCCGTCGGCCTCAAGGTGTGGTCGGCGTGGTCATCCCATGGAACGGACCTCTCTCGTCGCTGGTGGCCAAGGTGGTGCCGGCGCTACTGATGGGCTGTGCGGTCGTAGTGAAGCCGGCACCGGAAACTCCCATCGAGGCGGGGCGATTCGCGGAGATCGGATCGGAGGTCGGCGTCCCCGACGGCGTCATCAATGTGGTGACAGGTGGTGTGGTGACGGGAGAGGCGCTCGTCAAGCATCCCGGTGTCGACCGTATAAGTTTCACCGGCAGCAGCGCCGCCGGCCGGCGCGTAGGCGAGATCTGCGGCCATCGCCTCGGTCGGGTAAGTCTCGAGTTGGGTGGAAAGTCGGCTGCAATCGTCTTGCCCGACGCGCCACTCGAGCCGACGGCACGCGACCTCGTCAACGGAAACTTCTTCAACTCCGGGCAGATCTGCGTAGCCGTATCGCGGGTACTTCTTCCCGACTCCCGCCATGACGAGTTCCTCGACGCCATCTGTGACATCGCCGCGACGATGGTCGTAGGCGACCCTCGTGCGGACAAGACACAGCTCGGTCCGCTCGTTTCGGCCAGACACCGCGAGCGGGTGGAGGCGCACGTTGTAGCAGGGCGGACTGCCGGCGCGCGCTTGGTGTTCGGAGGTGGCCGCCCGATCGGCCTCGACCGGGGCTGGTATGTCGAGCCGACCGTATTCGCGGATGTGACCAACGACATGGCGATTGCCCAGGAGGAGATCTTCGGTCCGGTCATGTCCGTCCTGTCCTACAAGTCCGTCGACGAAGCCGTCGCGATCGCGAACGACTCCGCCTATGGTCTCCACGGGGCCGTCTTTGCTGCCGACCCGAACGAGGCGCTGGCCCTAAGCCGCCGGATACGATCCGGTACGGTGTCGGTCAACACCGCAAACCTCACCCCCGGAACCCCGTATGGTGGCGTCGGCGCATCCGGCATCGGACGCGAGCACGGACGCGAAGGCCTGGAATCCTTCCTCGACCTACACGCTTATGTCATACCGGCTGCCCTTGCCGACGAGATGGTCGGCACTGGCGTCCCGGTAGCCTAAACGCCGCCCTCGCGGTCAGTCGGCAAACAGCACCCCAAAGAAACGAAGCGAGCGTGTAGGTATCTCGCAGACAGGAGCGACTCCGTTGCAAGCAGGTATTGTTGACGAGGACATCTTCGGCGACCAGGTCATATCCGATCCCCACACCTACTACGGCCTTCTCCGAGAGACCGATCCTGTCCACTGGGACGCGACCCACCGGACATGGCTGCTGACGCGTTACGAGGACGTCGATTGGGTCGCGCGGCGGCCGGACCTCTTCTCCTCGCAAAGGGCGCTTCTCGACCCTGGACCGCTCGACCCTCCGATCCGACCCGAGGACCTCGACGCCAGCAGGTTCGTCACAGAGTTTCGCTCGCACGAGTTCATCCAGAAGGATCCTCCCGAACACGACCGCATGAGGGCCGCGCTCAAGTCCTCCTTTACTCCCAAAAGCCTTGAGACATGGCGAGAGAAGGTGAGATCTGCTGTCGCCGGCCTTCTAGACGCAGTCGCCGACGACAAGGCGATGGACATCAGGAAGGCGATAGGGGCTCCGCTACCAATGCTCGTAATCTCGGACCTACTCGGCATCCCCGAGAAGGATCGCGCTCTGATCAAGCGTCAGGCGGATGATCGCATGGCGTCCGCGCTTTCGAGCGAGCCGGATCGGATGCCGCGAGCAGTCGAGGGGATCCTCGCATCAAACGACTATCTAGACAGACAGATCGACGAGCGTCTAGCTAACCCGACCGACGACATACTTTCCATGCTCGCCATGGCAGAGAGAAGTGGCGTCTACACGCGCTTGCAGGTACTAGCCAACGCCGAGTCGATCATCGATGCCGGCCATGAAACGACCATCCAGCTGATCTGCAACGGCATGCTCGCTCTGATGCGTCATCGAGCCCAGTGGGATCTGCTCGTCTCGGACCCTCAACGTTGGGCTGTAGGCGCTACCGAGGAGTGCCTCCGCTTCGATCCGCCGCTTCCGATCTTCCGCCGGGTTGCTATCCAAGACATCGAATTGAAGGGCAAGACGATCCATGCGGGTGAACGCGTCACTCCATGCATCGCCTCCGCGAATCGGGACCCACGCGTATTCGAGCGGCCCGACGACTTCGACATCACGCGGCCGAAGAACCGACACCTGTCGTTTATCGTCGGGACCCATTTCTGTCTGGGCCAGTACTTGGCGAGGATGGAGGGACAGGAGGTGTTCTCCGCCATCGCTCGGCGCTTCCCGAGCTTGCGCCTAGATGACCAAGACCTTCGCTATGACCCGATAGTGGGGATACACAGCCTGAACGCGCTTCCCGTCGTCTGGGAGTGAGCGTGAACAATTTTCGTGTCCTCGTCGTGGGGGCCGGACTCGGGGGCCTCGTAGCCGCCTTGGCGCTTCGCCGCGAGGGTTTCCAAGTGGACGTGTACGAGCAGACGGCTGTCTTGGGGGAGGTCGGGGCGGGTCTC
>JAJZDJ010000167.1 GCA_021828685.1 Actinomycetes bacterium
GTCGCTTTCCTCAAGGAGCACCTCTCCTGAGATGATGCGCAACGAACCCGACCCCGACGTCATCGCTTGGGTCGCCTCGGCAGGGCGCTTGCATACGACCGCGATCACCCTCGCCGAAGTCGAGTACGGCCTTACTTTGAGCCGCTATGGCGGTGCCTGAAACCGTCAAATTTGGTCAGGATCTTGAACTCAGAAAAGTTCTGTACCAAAAAGTGCGTTTCTTGAGCGAGGGCTGGTACAGGATTTTTTCGGAACGAAGATCGTGTACCAAAAAGTGCGAAAAAACGCTTCAAATGGTCAGGCTGTGTCAGGCCCCCGAAGATCCTGGCCAAATTTGACGGTTCTCGAAGCGCCCGATTAGACCAACTAATACCGATTGGGACTAATCGACCACCACGCTCCCCGGGCGGCAACCGCGGTGGGACGAAAGCGCTTAGCCCTAGAGGACCGGTTACCGGACTAGACAGCCGTCGCCGCCCACCTGGAGGAGCTTCGCGTTACCTGCAATCTGACCTCGAAGGTCTCCGAGAGGGCATCCCCGGTGATGACGTCCTCCAGGGGACCTGCGGCCATCACAGTCCCGCCACGAAGGAGGAGCGCATGGGTGAAGCCGGAGGGGATCTCCTCGACGTGGTGGGTGACCATGACCGCAGTCGGCGACGAGGCGTCGGCCGCCACCTGGCCCAGGTAGCTGAGGAGTCGCTCCCGGGCGCCCATGTCGAGACCGGCCGCCGGCTCGTCTAAAAGCAACAGTTCCGGCGAGGACATGAGAGCCCGCGCCAGGAGCACCCGCTGGCGTTCCCCCTCCGAGAGCGCCCCGAAGGGTCGTGCGGCTACATCCGGGATCCCGGCGTCGCCGAGAAAGTGAGCTGCGCGCCGGCGGTCCGAGCTGTCGTAGGTGCCCCACCACGGTTCGAGCGCCCCGTCGCGGCCCGATATCACCACCTCGGTGGCCGACACCGACGGGATGATCTTCTTCGACAGGGAACTCGAGACCACCCCGAGACGCCGCCGCAGGAGCCGGACGTCCACACGGCCCAGCCGCGAACCCAGGATAGCGACGGTACCGCGCGTCGGGTGCAGGTATCCTGATGCGAGTTCGAAGAGAGTCGTCTTACCGGAGCCGTTCGGCCCGAGAACCACCCACCGCTCGTCGCCTCGTACCTTCCAGTCGACGCCGGCGAGCACCGACAGGCCGGGCCTGTCGAGATCCACGGATTCGAATTCGAGCGCCAGCCTTGTATCGACGACCATCGCCGGACAAGTTACCGGCTGGCGCGAGACCCGACTTTTTCTACAAGGATGTCCATATGGCCGCACCCGCACAGATCATTGCCGCGCTGCTCCAACCGGTGTTCGCTGAGCTCGCCGAAGGCGCCGACCCGATGCTGCGACCGTCGAGCCGCTCCGGCTTCGACTTCCAGGTCAACGGGTCGATAGCACTCGCCAAGAAGCTCGGACGGCGGCCCGACGAGGTGGCGACGCTCGTCTCGTCGGGCGTCGCGCTCAAAGAGGTCTGCGAATCCATCGAGGTCACCCCCCAGGGCTTCGTCAACCTTCGCCTCGACGACGCCTTCCTCGCTGCCTGCGTATCCGAGCTTGCGGGGGACTCGCGGCTGGGCGTCGAGATCGCGGCGACGCCCCTGACTGTAGTGGTCGACTACTCGGCGCCCAACGTCGCTAAGGAGATGCACGCCGGGCACCTGCGCACGACGGTCATAGGAGACAGCCTCTGCCGGCTGCTCGAGCATTTCGGGCATCGGGTGATCCGTGAGAACCACGTCGGAGACTGGGGCACGCAGTTCGGGATGCTGATCGAGTACCTGCTCGACGTGGGCGAGACCGAGGGAGCCCACGAGCTGTCCGTCGGCGACCTCGACGGCTTCTACCGCCAAGCCCGTGCAGCGTTCGATGCGTCCCCCGAAGTCCAGGAACGGGCCCGTAGGCGCGTCGTGGCTCTCCAGTCCGGCGACGCGGAGACACTGCGGCTTTGGGGGGTCCTCGTAGAGGAGAGCGTCGGCTACTTCGAGGAGGTCTACGCGAAGCTCGGCATCGGCCTCACCCGCGACGACATCGTCGGCGAGAGCTTCTACAACCCGATGCTTGGGGACGTGGTAGCCGAACTGGACGCCAAAGGACTCCTCGTGGAAAGCGACGGCGCGAAATGCGTGTTCGTCGACGGGTGGACGACCCGTGAAGGCGACCCGCTGCCGCTGATCGTGCAGAAGTCCGACGGCGGCTACGGATACGCCACCACGGACCTCGCCACGCTGTGGGACCGCTTCGGGCGTATCGGCGCGGATCTCGCCGTCTACGTCGTCGGCGCCCCCCAAGCCCAGCACCTGGCGATGTGCTTCGCGGTGGCAGCGAAAGCCGGGTGGCTGCCGTCGCCCGAACAGGCTGTGCACGTGGCGTTCGGTAGCGTGCTCGGGGCGGACCGCAAAATGTTCAAATCGCGTGCCGGGGCGACGTTCAAGCTCGTAGACCTGCTCGACGAGGCGGTGCAGCGCGCCGGCGAGGCCGTGTCCGCAAGATCGCTGGAGCTGAACGACTCGGAACGTGCGAGCGTCGCCCGGATGGTCGGCATCGGGGCCGTCAAGTACGCGGACCTCTCCACCGACCGCCTACGCGACTACGTGTTCGACCTCGATCGCATGGTCAGCTTCGACGGCAACACCGGCCCGTACCTGCAGTACGCCCGTGTCCGTTGCCTTTCCATCTTCCGAAAAGCGGGGCTAGACCCGGCCGACTACCTGGGTGGGGGAGTGCCGATCCAGGTCGGCCACCCAGCGGAGCGTGATCTTGCGGTTGCGCTCACCGGGTTTCCTGCTGCAGCGTCGGCTGCTTTGGAGTCGTGGAGCCCGCACAAGCTGTGCGCCTACATCTACGAGCTAGCCGGCTTCTACACGACGTTCTTCGAGAACTGTCCGGTACTAAAAGCACCGAACGAGGAATCGAAGAACAGCCGGCTGGCGTTGTGCGCTCTGAGCGCAACAGTGATCGGCCAAGGCCTGTCGCTTCTCGGCATCGAGTCCCCGGAGCGGATGTGACCGCTCCCCCGACAACGCCGCAGACAACTCCGCCCGGCGCACCGCGGATCGCTCTCGGGCCCTCCGAGACAGCGTTCGCCCGAAGCGCTGTGCAGGCCGGCGGAGGACAGGTCGTATCGCTCGACGCGGAGCCTGAGGCACTCGTGTGGACCTCCCCGCGCCACGTCGAGGACCTCGTTGGAGTCCTCGCAGCGACACCAACACTGCGCTGGGTGCAACTTCCCTTCGCTGGAGTCGAACGTCACGTCGCCGCCGGGCTGATCGACTCGTCGCGTGTCTGGACCTGCGCAAAGGGCAGCTACGCAAAGCCGGTAGCCGAGCACGCCCTGGCGCTGGCGCTCGCGGGACTGCGCCGCCTGCATGAGCGGATCGTCGCCACGTCGTGGGGCAAGGAAGCCGGCACCACCCTCTACGGAGCTGACGTCGCGATCCTCGGCGGCGGCGGCATAACCGTCGAGCTGTTGCGGCTGCTCGAGCCCTTCGACGTCCATGCGACGGTAGTCCGACGCAACCCCGAGCCGGTAGCCGGCGCGGAGCTCACCGTCGGGCCCGAGTCGAAGATCGAAGCTGTCCGCTCGAAACTCGTCGTATTCGTGGCGCTCGCGCTGACAGAGGAGACCCGCGGCATCGTCGACGCCGCGACCATGGATGCGATCGGACCGAAAGGCTGGCTGGTCAACGTCGCCCGCGGGGCCCACGTCGACACGGCCGCCCTGCTCGACGCCCTCCGCTCCGGGACGCTCGGCGGCGCGGCCCTCGACGTCACCGACCCCGAGCCGCTACCGGACGGCCACCCCCTTTGGAGTACGCCGAACTGCATCATCACGCCGCACAGCGCGGACACATGGGAGATGATCATGCCGCTTTTGGCGGAGCGGATCCGAACCAACGTCGAGCTTTTCGGCGCCGGACTCCCACTCGTGGGTGTCGTCGACCCTGACTCCGGCTACTGATCCCTCGCTCGTCCTTGGCATGGTCGAGTCTGACGTGAAATGACCTGCTGCACGTAGAGCCGGGTGCCCACCACCAACGGCTGATACCGGCCCGACGCACCTTCGTGGCACCGCCAGGAGATAGGCGCCCGAAAGCTGTGACTTCGCTCCGCTACGAATAGCCGCCGGGTGGATGGGTATAGATACCTTTGTGAGCAGCGAAGGTCTACACGAAAGCGAGTCGGTTCTGCGTCCCGAGACGATCGACCGTCACCGGGCGAACTCGTCTCTGCGGGAGGAGCTGGAGGCGATCGACTGGTACGACCAGCGCATCGACGCAGCGAGCGATCTCGAACTTGCGGCCCTGTTGGCGCATAACCGGGACGAGGAAAAAGAGCATGCCGCGATGGTCCTCGAATGGCTCCGCAGAAGGGACCCGGTGTTCGACAGGCACCTTCGTACCTACCTTTTCAGCGAGGGTTCCATCCTCGCGATCGAGGCTGCCGGCGAGGACAGCGCCGATCAGGGCGGGGCGCAGCAAGGCGACCTGGGCATCGGCGGCCTGAGGCGCAAGGACGACCTGTGAACACGACGAACTCGACCGGCAAGAGGCAGCGGCTGTGACTGACCGGTTGAACCGAAGCCTTGCTCCGATTTCTGAGGAGGCGTGGCGGCTGATAGACGCGGAAGCGAAAAGGTCCCTTGCCCACTTTCTCGCCGCGCGGAGCGTCGTGGATTTCACCGGGCCGCTCGGCTGGGACTTCTCGGCGCAGCCGACCGGGCGGACCGACCCTTCGATCTGGCCCGTCGAAGGCGTGCGGGTCCGCACCCGACGCGTCGTGGCGTTGAGCGAGGTTCGGGTGCCGTTCACCCTCGTTCGCGACGAGATCGATGCCGTGGAAAAAGGGTCGACGAGCCCGGACCTCGACGCCGTGACGATCGCTGCTCGTAGGGCAGCTGAGGTGGAAGACGGCGCCATCTTCTCCGGGCTGGCTGGGACGGAAGGGATGTCGCCAGCGTCACCGCAGGATCCGGTCCGCCTCACCGAAAGTTACGCCGAGTACCCCCGACATGTGGCGACGGCTGTCGCTCGTCTGCGTCGCGCTGGTGTCGAGGGACCGTACGCGATCGCCCTCGGCGACCGCTGCTACACCGGGGTGATAGAGACGACCGAGCACGGTGGTTACCCGGTCCTCGAACACCTGCGGGCCATACTCGGCGGCAGGGTCGTGTGGGCACCGGCGCTCGACGGGGCGATCGTTGTCAGCATCCGAGGAGGCGACTTCGAAATATTTTCCGGCGGCGACTTCGCGGTGGGTTTCACCGCCGCCACCCACACCACGGTGGAGTTATATCTGGAGGAGTCGTTTGCGTTCGTGATCCACGAGGCGAAAGCGGCTGTCAAGCTCAGCTACGACTGACTATCCTCTTCTGCGTCCATGGCGGATCAAAAGCGGGAGAGAACATGAATCGGAAGTACCAGAAGCGGCGCGGGACTTTGGGCGTCGTTTCGACGGCGGCCGTGATGGCGACGATGGGTTTTGCGGCCTCGGTGGTGGTTGGCACGTCGGCGGCGTCTGCTGCGACCAGTCAGTCGGTTGGTATCCTGCCCCCGGCGAACCCGGCATCCAACTGCTCGCCAAGCGGTGCGCTGACCACTTCGCTGCAACAGATCGACTATTGCCGGTCTCTGGAGAACGTCGGGCCTTTGACGCTCCCTTCCAACTACGCTTCGCTGAACATCCCCGACCAGCTCTTCGTCGTGACAAACCTCGAGCGGGTCAATCGCGGCGAGATGCCGGTCGTCGGGCTTACCGTGTCGCTCAACGCGCTAGCTCAGCAAGGCGCGAACAGCGGTAACGATCCGACGTTCCCTGCCGGGAACTACGGCGGCGGTTCTATCTGGGCTGGTGGCCAGTCCGACGCTACCCAGGCTGACCTCGGCTGGATGTATCAGGACGGCCCTGGAAGCTACAACCTTGCTTGTACTGCCACCAACACCTCGGGCTGCTGGGGTCACAGGGACAACATCTTGTACGGCGCCCAGACGTCGGGCCTGTACGGCGGGGCCGCCTATTCCGCGTCGAACGGTTCTAACTACGCCATGGAGGTACTGAGCGGCTACCAGCCTCAGCAGCCTTTGACTTTCACGTGGGCCTCGGAACTGCAGTACTTCTCGACCCCGCCTGGCGTCGAAGCAGCTTCCACGCCAGGATCGCCGGCCCCAACAGGGACCACGTCCCCGGCTTGCTCGCCGTCGCCGCTGGGCTCGATCGTAGGAATGGCTACCACCAGCGACGGGAACGGCTACTGGCTTGCCAGCGGAACCGGGGCGGTCGCAGCGTGCGGCGACGCAGCGCAACTCGGCTCCGTCACGAATCCGAGCGGAACGGTGGTGGCAATCGCGTCCGCTCCGACCGGTAACGGCTACTGGCTGGCCACCTCGACCGGCGCTGTCTACGCGTTCGGCTCCGCCGCCAACCACGGGCAGATCCCAGCGACGCTGCAGTTGGCTAAGCCGATAGTCGCGATGGCGGCCGACCCTGCCACCGGCGGCTACTGGCTGCTCGGCGGTGACGGCGGCGTGTTCTCCTTCGACGCACCGTTCTACGGTTCCACCGGCAACATCCACCTCAACAAGCCGGCAGTCGGCATGGAAGCGACCGCGGACGGACTCGGCTACCGCTTCGTCGCCTCGGATGGGGGAGTCTTCGACTACGGCGACGCCCACTTCTACGGTTCTACCGGGGCCATCACGCTCAACCAGCCTGTCGTCGGCATGTCTAACGACCCCGCCACGGGCGGATACTGGCTCGACGCCGCAGACGGGGGCATCTTCAGCTTCAACGCCCCCTTCGACGGATCCACCGGAGCCATCCACCTCAACCAGCCCTGCGTTGGCATGGCAGCAATGCCGAACGGCGGCGGCTACCGATTCGTAGCGGCAGACGGTGGGGTGTTCAACTTCGGAAACGCACCCTTCGAGGGCTCCACAGCGTAACTTCGCT
>JAJZDJ010000168.1 GCA_021828685.1 Actinomycetes bacterium
TCAGTAGGATTGTTTTCGTGGGGGGAGCCCGCGACGTTTCGTTCGAACCGAGTGTAGATGCGATGGTGTTGGCGTCGCGACGTGGGGCTGTGGGTGGCGAAACGCCGGGTGGAGCACCTCGAGTCGGTTTGGTCGGCCGTCGGGGCGAGCTGGGACAGCTTCGTGCAGAGTTGGCTCGAGCGTCGAGTGGAGAGCATCGCCTGGTCGTGGTCGAAGGGGACGGGGGGATCGGCAAGACGAGTCTTGTCGGCCAGCTCACCGATTCGTTGTCCGACGGTGTTGTCGTCAGGGCGAGTGGGGAGGAGTCGGAGTCGGACTTGGCGTGGGGTGTTGTCAGCCAGCTGGTGGCCGGTCTGGGGCGCCACGATCGCCGGTCGAGCCTACGGGTTCGGCCGCCTGCTTGTGGTGCTGATCCTTTGGCGGTCGGTGCGGGGCTGGTCGTGCGCATCGAGCGCCTGGCCGTCGAGGTCCCGGTTGTCGTGATCGTCCTCGACGATTTGCATTGGTGCGACTCGACGTCGGCCGCGGCGTTACTGTTCGCGTTGCGCCGACTTGATGCGCAGTCGGTGTTGAGCATCGTTGTTTCCCGGCCGCCGTTTCCAGGCGGGCTGGGCGACGGGTGGCGCCGGCTGGTCACGGCGAGGGGACGGTCGTTGGTGTTGGGTGGTCTGGGGGATCAGGAGCTGGTCGAGCTGGCGGCCCACCTCGGCCGTCCGGTGTCGTTGCGCGCCGCGAGGCGGGTCCGCTATCACACCGGCGGTCACCCGCTGTGGGCGACGGCGCTCCTTTTGGAGTTGACGTCGGGTGACTTGGAGGATGGCGAGGGTTCGCTGCCGGTCCCCCGGGACCTCGCCGGTGCGATCCACGTTCGTCACGGGTCACTGTCCAGGCCGGCACGGGCGGTGACAGCGGCTGGTGCCGTGCTAGGCGAACGGTTCTCCGCTCCTGTTTGCGCTGCGCTCGCTGGCCTCGACGATCCCGCTGCGGCCCTCGAAGAGGCGATCGACGCAGGCCTGCTTGGCGAAGTGCCGGGTCCGGCGGGTTCCTCGGCTGTATTCGGTTTCGCTCATCCGCTTGTGCGAGCGGCGATCTACCAGGATCTCGGGCCGGTGCGGCGGTCACGGCTTCATGGGGGAGCCGCCCGGTTGACTTCGGGGTCTGAGGCGTTGTCGCATTTGGCTGCTGCTGCTCTCGCGCCGAGCGAGACCGTCGCCGCCGAGCTCGAAGCGGCCGGCAGCGCCGAGGCGGAAGGTGATGACCTGGGGTTAGCCCAGCTGCATCTTGACGCGTCGGTGCGTCTGAGCCCGCCCGGCGGGGGACGCGAGCGGCGGGTGCTGGCGGCGATGGAAGCGCATCTGCGGGCGAGGGACCCCGGAGGGGCGAAGGTTTATGCTGCGGAGTCCGAGCGGGCGGAGCCCCATCCCTGGCGCGACTACGTGCTCGGCTACCTGGCGCGAAGCGAGGGGCGTCTCACTGACGCGGAGGCGCTTCTCGTCCGGGCTTGGGATCTGCTCGGTGCCCCAGGGGAGGCATCGGGTGGTGAAGCCCGACGCACGTCGGGCGAGGGACTCGGCGAGCTGGCTGGCGTGCCTACCGGTTCGTGGCGGGCTCACGGAGGCGGCGACGAGCTCGCCGGGAAGGTCGCTGTGGAGCTTGGCGTTATTGCTCACGCACGATGGTCGGCTCCGGACTTGCTCTACTGGGCGAACGCTGTCCTCGCCAGCGGCCAGACAGCCCCAGTCCTGACAGCCCCGGCCCAAAAAGTGTCGGCACAGAAAGTGTCGGTTCATAGGGCTTCGGTGTTGCATTTGGCCCGCTATTTCAAAGCGGTAGGGCTCGCGCTCGACGGTGCGTGCGCTGAGGCCGTCGCCCTGGTAGGGACCGGCCCGCCAGGAGGTGTGGAGCTGCACGAGCTGGTCGCCCGGGGGATGGCGAGGTTGTGGAGCGACGACTTGGCGGGTGCCTACGACGACCTGGCGTCGGCGGCCGGGCTGGCCAAGGCCGGGGAAGTGCTGCACGTAGGGCAGCCTCTCGCGTTGCTGGCTGAGACCTGCTATCGCCTCGGGCGCCTCGAAGAAGCAGCCGGCCATGTCGAGCTGGCGTGCGCAATGGTCGACGCCAGCGGCTGGCGTTGGGACTGGCCAGCGGTTCACGCCCGAGCGGGCTACGTCGCGGCGGTTGTCGGCGATCTCCCTGCAGCCGAGGCGCATGCCGGTGTCATCACCGAGACCGCCACGCGGATAGCCGCAGAGTCAGGCGGCCATGAACTGCTCAGGGGTTGGGTTGCAGCGGCGGCTGGCGTGAACGTGGCGATCGCCCTCGCACGCGGGGATCCGCAGGCTCTGCTTGTCGCAGCGGCTCCGGTGGCCAAGATCGCCGCTTCGGTCGAGCTCGGTATCTCGCCGTTCGGGCCTGTGCTAGCGGAGGCACTGGTGGGCGTTGGCCGCTTGGAGGACGCAACAGCCGCGCTCGAAGTCTACGAAAGGCGGGCGGCGCAGCTGGACCGGCGTTCGGCGCAGATGAGCTCGGCCCGAGTGCGGGGCAGCTTGTGCGCTGCCAAACGAGATCTCGAAGGTGCATGCCGGGCCTTCGAGAAGGCCCTCGACTTTGGCCGGACCCTGCAGCTTCCCCTCGAGTCGGGCCGGCTCCGCCTCGCCTGGGCGGACGCGCTCACAGTTATGGGAGACCAGCGCGGCGCGGCCGGGCACCTGCGGGCCGCCCGGGCTGTCTTCGCGCGCACCGGAGCGCTCGCTTACCTCGAGCAGGCAGACGCCGCCCTGGCACGCCTCGGGCCGGACAGCCACACTGCGCCGGCGGGGATTCTCACCGCTGCCGAGCACACCGTAGCCCGCCTCGCCGCTAAGCGCCTCACCAACCGCGAGATCGCCGAGCAGCTGGTCGTCAGCCCCAAGACAGTCGAGTACCACCTATCCCACATCTACACCAAGCTCGGCGTGCACAACCGCGCAGAGCTGGCCCGGATGATCCAAGACGACCCCGACAAGCCCAGCAGACCCTGACCCCACCGACACCTACCAACGACGGCACGCTGCCGGCGTGAGCAGGACCGTACCAATCCGAGAGCTGCGCAACGAACTCAGCTACGTCATCGACGAGGTCGCCGACCTGCGAGAACACATGATCGTCACCCGCCGGGGCCGGCCCGCCGCGGTGCTGGTCCCCATCGACGAGTAGGAGGCCCTGGAAGAGACCGCCGAGCTTCGTCGAGGTCTCCGCCGCCGACGCCCGTAGGTGAGCCGAGTCGAGCTCGTACGGCGGACTCGCCGAGAGGTGCTGACCTCGGCTGGCCGCTGTCCGACGCAGTCATCGAGGCCCGCGGCACCTTCGAACGGGAACCCGAAGCGGGCCACTCACTTTCGAGGGCGGCTCCGGGGGTTGCGGTCACTTCGCGTCGGCGTGTAGCGGATCATCTACCAGCTCGACGCGGTGAACGCGCCCCCATCAAACTCCAGGCCCCAAAGGCCAGGATCTATGGCTCACCCTCCACCGGAACACCGGCTCACCGCCAAGCGGAACACCGGCTCTCACCTAGCGCAATATGCACTCGGGCGTTCACATCGGCGTTAGAACTTCGACTCCGTGGTAGCGTGCGGCGTCGGCGAGCCGCTCGTCGTAGGTAACGATTCCGTCGAGGTCATCGCCTAGTTCCAGCGCGGCGGCGAGGTGGAGCGCGTCGAGGCTCCTCAAAGCGTTGGGAGCCAAGTCGCCCGCCCGCTCGAAGATGAGAGCCGACAAGCTCAATAACACAATCGCGTCGAGAACTTGCCGAGCTCGCCCCATGAGGCTTGGCGCCACACGCCGAGTAGCCCGAAGCAGCTCCGTGCGAAGGAGGTCGCTGGAGACAATCTCGCCTACCGTGCCGGCGCACCACGATGCCAACGCCGTCGATCCTGGTTCGGCCACCACAAGTTTCGCAGCCGCCGAAGTATCAAGGTAGAACGCCACGCTGTCAATAACGCTCACTGGCTCGCAGCTCGAGGACCACCTCAGACAGTGGGCGCCCATCGCCTTCGATCTCGGGCGGAGCGCCTAGCGCACCAAGGGAACGCTTGGCCGGCCGTGCCAGACCGGCCGCCATCAGCTCTGATAGACGGTTAGCCGGAATAGGAATCAGCTGGGCGACTGGCCTACCTCGGTCGGTGATCGTAACCACCGTCCCTCCTGCGGCTTCGCCAACCACAGCGGACGCATTTTGCTTGAGCGCTCGGATACCCACTGTCACCATGTTCTACATAGTAGCTCATAGGCTCATAGGTAGCTTTTCGGTAGCGAACTCCAAGTGATGAAAGCCGAACTACGAGGAGAGCTTGCCCGTACCCACCAACGTGGACCTCCTCCTCTCGCGTCGACCTGTAGCGGCTGACGGTTGGAGAGTAGGGCGAAGTTGTCCATTCTCACGTATAACGTGCCACGCCTGTTATTAGGTAGCTCATGGATCGCAACCCGTTCCGGCCGGGGTTCGCCACTGGTCCTACGGTGCTCGCCGGGCGAGACGATGTGCTTGAGGCCGGAAGCGCCGCTGTGGAAGAGGCGGTCTTGGATGGGCAGACGCCGATGCCCATCGGGGCATCATAGCTTCTCGCAGAGGCGAGGCGCTTCTCGCTCAGGGTGGCGAACTCGATCGCAACCCGGACGTGTTCGACGGTCAACTCCGGATATCCGAGACGAACCTCGATCATCGACGCGACACCCACAGCTACGAGGGATTGCGGGCTTAAGTTTGTGACCTTCGGCACTGGACGTGGCGATCTAGCGGATTACGCTCGAAGCGAACAGCAACGGTGGCGCGCGCTGGTGCACGCCCGGCATCAATCGACAACATCCCGGCGTCACTAACGGAGAACCCGAGTGCAATGAGGACTACCATCCCTCGATACAGGAGGCATAGCCAATGTCAGTATCCGACGTAGCAGCTTCGACGGCGATCCCGCTTAGCTACGAGGACGTGTACCGGCGCAGCATCGCCGATCCTGAGGGGTTCTGGCGGGAGGCGGCGGGAGCGATCGAATGGGACACCCCGCCGGGAGCGAGGATCCTCGATTCGAGCCGCCCGCCCTTTTACCGGTGGTTCCCTGGTGCCCGGCTGAACACCTGCTTCAACGCTCTCGACCGCCACGTCGAGGGGGAAGGGCCGACCAGACGGCTCTCATCTACGACAGCCCGGTCACCGCGACCAAGCGGAGCTACACGTACCGGGAGTTGCGCGACGAGGTAGCGCGCCTGGCGGGTGTCCTCGCCGGCCTCGGGGTGACGGCCGGCGACCGGGTGGTCATCTACATGCCGATGGTCCCCGAGGCTGTAATGGCGATGCTCGCATGCGCCCGCTTGGGGGCGGTGCACTCGGTGGTCTTCGGGGGTTTCGCCCCGCACGAGCTGGCCGTCCGGGTGGACCACGCCCGCCCGAAGGTCGTGATCTCGGCGTCATGTGGGATCGAGGGGGCGCGGGTCGTCGAGTACAAGCCGCTGCTCGACCTTGCCCTCGCGGAAGCCGCCTACCCGCCTCAGGCATGCCTGATCCTCCAGCGCCCGCAAGCGCAAGCAGCCATGACCCCAGACAGGGATTTCGACTGGAACGACGCTATGGCGGCGGCGGGTCCTGTCGGCTGTACCTCTATGGCGGCGACAGATCCGCTCTACATTCTCTACACGTCGGGTACGACCGGCGTCCCGAAGGGTGTCGTGCGCGACAACGGCGGCCACGCGGTGGCGCTCGCCTGGAGTATCCCGAACATCTACGGGGTCGAGCCCGGCGAGGTGTTCTGGGCTGCCAGCGACGTAGGGTGGGTGGTCGGGCATTCCTACATCGTCTACGCGCCGCTCCTCGCTGGGGCTACGACGGTGCTTTACGAAGGTAAGGCTGTCGGAACCCCGGACCCGGGGGCGTTCTGGCGGGTGGTGTCGGAGCACAAGGTGAGCGTCCTTTTTACCGCGCCGACGGCGTTTCGGGCGATCAAGAAGGAGGACCCCGAAGGCGAGCACCTCCGCCGATACGACACGAGTTGTCTCCGCTACTTGTTCTTGGCCGGGGAGCGCCTCGACCCTGACACCTACCACTGGGCTTCGAGGCTTCTCGGCGTACCCGTAATCGACCACTGGTGGCAGACCGAGAGCGGCTGGCCGATCGTCGCAAACTGCATGGGGATCGAAGCCCTGCCGATCAAAGCCGGGTCGCCCACCAAGTCCGTTCCCGGATACGACGTGCGTATCCTCGACGAAGAAGGCAACGACTGCCCGGTCGACCACGAAGGCGCCGTCGCGATCAGACTGCCGATGCCGCCTGGCACCCTCCCCACCTTGTACCTCGACGACGACCGCTACGTGCGCTCGTATCTGTCGCGTTACCCGGGGTTCTACCTGACCGGCGACGGCGGGCATCTAGACGAGGACGGCTACCTCTTTATCATGGGACGCATCGACGACGTGATCAACGTCGCAGGGCACCGGCTTTCGACCGGATTGATGGAAGAGGTCGTCTCCACCCACCCAGACGTCGCGGAGTGCGCACTGATCGGCGCCGCCGACCAGCTCAAGGGCCAGGTGCCGGTCGGCTTCGTCGTGCTCAAGGCCGGCGTCGACAGAAACCCCGCCGACGTCGAGGCAGAACTCGTGGCGATGGTGCGCGACCGCATAGGGCCTGTCGCCTCGTTCAAAAGGGCGCTCGTAGTTGCCCGACTCCCGAAAACCCGTTCAGGAAAAATTCTTCGCGCTACCATGCGCCAAATCGCCGACCACCAAGAGCCCAACGTGCCCTCGACGATCGACGACCCGGCGATACTCGACGAGATAGCCGAAGCGCTGCGGGTGCGCCTACCAGGCACATGAGACCGACGCTGAGCGCGCATGGGCCGAGGAGGCGACCAAAGACCTCTTCGACAAAACCAACGCCAACTGGAGCGACGACAACCAGGCTGGCGATGCAGCGAGCTGAGATCTGGTAGGCAGAACGACCACCCGGCCA
>JAJZDJ010000169.1 GCA_021828685.1 Actinomycetes bacterium
GGGGTGGAGGCCGAAGTGCTGCGCAGGGCAGGGATTCCCCGGACCCACACCTGATTTCGGAAGGCGCGAGACAGGCGTAAGCGCTGCTACGAGCCGGGTTCGGCGCCGACGTTCGACGAGGTCTGTCAGGCTCCGGCCGTTGCAGCAGTCGCCGTTGCGGAGGTGATCAGCGACCCGAACAATCGACGTCCGTCGCCGGACCCCCACAGTTCATTGACTGCCCGCTCCGGGTGTGGCATCAGCCCGACGACGTTCCCGGCAGCGTTTGCTATTCCTGCTATCGAACCAACGGAACCGTTCGGGTTGTCGACATAGCGGGCTACGACGCGCCCTTGCGCTTCCAACTCGGCGAGGGTCGCCTTGTCGCAAATGTAGTTGCCTTCGAAATGGTTGATAGGTATGGTGAGTCGGCTTCCGGGTGCTATCCCAGAAGTGAGCACCGACCTGTCGCTTACGATCTCGATCTCGGCGTCCTGGCAGAGAAAAGTTAGACCCCGGTTTTTCTGCAAGGCGCCCGGTAGCAGCTTCGCCTCGGTCAATACCTGAAAGCCGTTACATATCCCGACGATCGCCCCTCCATCGCGAGCGAAAGTCTCGACGGCGCTCATTATCGGCGAGAACCTCGCTAGAGCCCCCGGGCGCAGGTAATCGCCGTGGGCGAAGCCTCCCGGCAGGACGACAGCGTCCACGCCGGCGAGGGACCGCTCTGCGTGCCACAGCAACTTCCCCGTCGCTCCGAGCGCCTCGAGCGCTTCGACGACGTCGTGCTCGCAGTTCGATCCGGGAAAGACCACCACCCCGACGGTGGCCGTCACGAACTGGCCTTCGCCGGATCCGTCTGCGCCTCCAGGGTGACGATCGAATCCTCGATCACCGGGTTTGTGAGCAACCTCCGGCATAGGTCCTCGACTACAAGACGTCCCTCGACAATGTCGGGAGCTTCGACAGTCAGGCGGAACGCCTTACCGGCCCGCACGCCGGACACCGACTCGAACCCGAGGACCGGCAGGGCCTTCTCGATGGTCGCTCCTTGGGGATCGGAGATCCCGGCACGCAGGCGGACCTCCACTAGAACGTCGAATTTCACTTCGAGCTCACTCCTTGCCTCGGGGCCTTCGTCACTCCAGGCCAGTCTGCGAAAGTCCGGCCGCTTAGCACCTCGTAAGCCTCGACGTAGCGGGCCCTCGTGGCCTCGACGACGTCGTGGGGCAAAGTCGGCGGCGGCGGCGACTTGTCCCATCCGGTCTCCTCGAGCCAGTCGCGCAGCGGCTGCTTGTCGAAAGACGGGGGCACTTCGCCGGGCACCCAGCGCTCGGCAGGCCAGAACCTCGACGAGTCGGGGGTGAGGACCTCGTCGCAGATGGCCAGCTGCCCATCTATGAATCCGAGCTCGAACTTCGTGTCAGCGATTATGATCCCCCGCTCGCCGGCTAGCGCGGACGCCCGAGCGTAGGCAGCGAGACAGATAGTCCGTGCAGCTTCTGCGACATCGGCGCCAAGTATCGACGCCGCTTCCTCGAAGGAGATGTTCTGATCGTGGCCTTGCGCCGACTTGGTCGACGGGGTGAAGACTGCGTGTGGCAGCGCCGCCGATCGTGACAGGCCGGAGGGCATCGCCTGGCCGTGGATCGTCGACTCGCGCTCGTACTCGGCCCACGCGGAACCCGCAATGTAGCCTCGCACGATGCACTCGACCGGGAGCATCTCGGCTTTTCGAACCACCATTACCCGGCCCACCAGTTCCTCCGCTACTTGGGGCTCCACCGAAGGGGGGACATCCAGCGAGACGAGATGGTTGGCGGCAACGTCACGGAGCTCCTCCAGCCAGAATGCCGTTAGTGCCGTAAGGACCCGCCCCTTGTCAGGAATCGCCTCGGCCATGACGATGTCGAAAGCCGACATCCGGTCGGATGCGACGAAGAGCAGGTTGCGACCGTCGATGTCGTATACCTCGCGAACCTTGCCCGACGCGACGTGCGCAAGGCCGATTTTCTCCGAGAGCTCCGCGTTCACAGGCTCTTCCTTTCCTCGCGAGCTTCGCTCTCGCCGATATCGCTACGCCACCATGCCCCCGGCCAGTGAAGAGACGGCAGCGCCCGGTACACCGCCTGGCGGGCCTCTCCTATCGACGGACCGGTCGCGGTGACACCCAAGACACGCCCGCCCGCCGTGACGAGACCCGAAGGTGCATCGCTGCCGGGCGCTGCGCCGACACCGGCGCAGTGGACCTGGACTCCTCGCAGCTTGCTCACGTCGATTCTCTCGATTGCACCGCCGAGCTGCGGATCGGTCGGGTATCCGGGTGCCGCCATGACCACACAGACCGAGGCGTCGGGGCGAAACACAGGCGGTGCCGCCTCGTCGAGTCGGCCAGCGGCGGCCGCGGCCAGCGCCGCTGCGACGTCGCCGTCCCAGCGCGCCATCACGGCTTGCGTCTCGGGGTCGCCGAAGCGGACGTTGAACTCGAGCACCTTCGCCCCGTGCTCGGTCAGCATCACCCCAGCGTAGAGGACGCCCCGGTAGTCGACTCCCCTGGCGGACAGCGACTGGAGGGTCGGCAGGACAGCGTCGGCCATGACACGGGCTACAAGCTCGTCGCCCACACCGCTCACCGGGGAGTAGGCCCCCATCCCACCAGTGTTCGGGCCGGTGCCCCCGTCGAAGGCCCGTTTGTGGTCCCTGGCCGGGGCGAGAGCTACCGCGCTCGTCCCGTCGCATAGCGCCATCACCGAGAGCTCCGAGCCGATCAGGCCCTCTTCGACGACGACCGTGCGACCGGCCTCACCAAACGCGTGTCCCGACAGTTTTGCTGCCACATCAGCTTCGGCCTCGTCGCGGTCGTGGGTTACGAGGACCCCCTTGCCGGCCGCTAGCCCGTCCGTTTTCACCACCCAAGGCCCGGGAAGCGACCGCAGGAACTCGACCGCAGGCCCGAGCGCGTCGAACGCCCCGTATCCCGGCGTCGGCACGCCGGCGTCTGCAAGGACCTGTTTCATCCAGGCCTTGGAGCCTTCCAAGCGCGCCCCGTCCGCGCCGGGACCGAAGACCAGGCGGCCGTCGTGGCGCAAACGGTCGGCCAACCCGGCGACGAGCGGGGCTTCTGGGCCGATCACGTACAGGTCCGCTTCGACGGCTTGCGGCGAGCCCTGGACGCACTTGACCCCCATAGCGGCCATGCCGGGATTACCTGGGCACACGACGACGTCCGCAGTACGCGACAGGGCTACGGCGAGTGCGTGCTCTCGTCCCCCGGCACCTATGACACAGATCTTCAGCTTGGTCACTCAGCAGCGGCTGGGATCTCGACGAACTGTTCCCTGCCAGGACCGACGCCGACCCTAGTTATCGCCACGCCTGCGCTCTCGGCGAGGAAGCGCACGTAGTCACGGGCGGCGCCGGGCAGCTCGTCGATCTTGGTTGCGCCGGTCGTGTCTTCCTGCCAACCAGGGACTACCTCGTAGACAGGGACAGCGTCGTGAAGCTCACTTTGGTGGTAGGGCATGTGCTCGTAAAGCTTGCCGCCGCAACGGTACGCGACGCACACCTTGAGCTCGGCCATCGTGTCGAGCACGTCGAGCTTGGTGAGGGCTATCTCGCTAAGCGAGTTGAGCCGGGCAGCCTGGCGGACCATCACCGCGTCGAACCAACCGGTGCGTCGGCGCCTACCAGTGTTGGTCCCGAACTCCCGGCCGCGTTCGACGAGAAGGTCACCCACCTCGTCGTCAAGCTCCGTCGGGAACGGCCCCGATCCGACCCTGGTCAGGTACGCCTTCGCGATACCGAGGACCGAGGTGATGTCACGAGGGCCTATGCCGGCGCCGACGCACGCCCCGCCCGCTACCGGATTCGACGAGGTGACGAACGGGTAGGTCCCGTGGTCGAGGTCCAAGAAGGTGGCTTGCGCTCCCTCCAGGAGAAGCCTCTTGTCGTCGCGTAAAGCCTCGTGTACAACGCCTACCGAGTCCCCGATCAGCGGGGCCAGACGCGGGGCGTACTGGTCGAGGTAGCGGTCGCAGATCTGCGACGCCGACAGCGCGAGACGGTTGTACACCTTGGCGAGGACGAGGTTCTTCTCCTTGAGCGCCACGTCCAGCTTCTGGCGGAAGATCTTCGGGTCGAGCAGGTCCTGTAACCGGATCCCGACTCGGGCCGCCTTGTCGGCGTAAGCGGGCCCGATCCCCCGTTTTGTGGTGCCGAGCTTGTTGCGGCCGAGGTAGCGCTCTGTCAAAGCGTCGAGCTCTTGGTGGTAAGGCATTATCAGGTGGGCGTTGCCCGATACGACCAGCCGGGAGCAGTCGACGCCCGACGCTGTCAGCTCGTCGATCTCACGCAGAAGTACGGCCGGGTCGACGACGACGCCGTTGCCGATGACAGGCACGACGTGGTCGTAGAGGATCCCGCTCGGCAGAAGCTGCAGCGCGAACCTGCGTCCATCCACGACGATGGTGTGGCCGGCGTTGTGGCCGCCTTGGTAGCGCACGACGACATCCATGTCGGCGGCGAGAAGGTCGGTCAGCTTTCCTTTGCCTTCGTCCCCCCATTGGGTTCCGACTACGACGGTGGCGCTCACCTGCACATCATAGTCAGCGCGCTTCAGTCCATTCCCTGCCCCAGCTTCGACGGCCACCAGAACCGCTGGCCGATGTCGTGGGCCAGCGCCGGGACGAGCACCGAGCGCACCACGATGGTGTCGAGAAGGACCCCGAACGCGACGGAGAAGCCGATCTGCGCCAGGAACACCAGCGGGAGAACGCCGAGGACCGAGAACGTGGCTGCAAGAACGATCCCCGCAGAGGTGATCACCCCGCCCGTCACGGCGAGTCCCCGGGTGACACCTTTACGGGTGCCGTACGTGGCGGTCTCCTCGCGGATGCGGGTCACGAGGAAGATGTTGTAGTCGACGCCGAGCGCTACGAGGAACACGAAGGCGAACAGCGGCAGCGACGAGTCGGCGTGGGCGAACCCGAACACGTGTGTGAACACGACGGCGGACACGCCGAGCGTAGCGAGATACGACAGGATCACGGAGAGAATCAGCAGAACCGGTCCGAGCAGCGAACGCAGCAGAAGTATCAGCACCACCAGGATCACTGCGAGCACGACGGGGATTATCAGGTTGCGGTCGTGCGCGACGGCTTGGGCGGTGTCGTAGTTGATCGCCGTCTCGCCGCCGACGAGCGCGTGCGCGCCGGGCATCGCCTTGAGCGCGCCTCGGATCCGAAGGAGGGTGGCCGTCGCTTGAGGCGAGTTGTAGGCGTCCGCCAGCGTCGCGTCGATGAGCAGAGTTCCGTGCACCGGCGCGACTTGCAGCGCCTGGGGGACGCACCCCGCCGGTTGTGACGAGCCGGACGGCGAGGAAGTCGACGATGCGCCGGACGCGCCGCCACTCGAACGGCTTTTCGCTGCCGCCGCGAGCTTCGCGTAGTCGGGTTCCACGCACACCGACCCGGGAGCAGTCGCGACACCGGCAATGCGGGACACCGTCGATATGACAGCCGGGACCGACCCGACGTCAGCGATTATCTGCACCGGCGCGCCGGCGCCCTGGGGGAAATGGGCGTTGTAGATCTTCTGGCCGACGACAGCGTCGGGGGTGCTCGTAAATGTCTGCGAGTTGGACAGTGTCCCCGGGTGCAGTGCCACGACGCCGAGCGAGAGCACTGCCAGGACGATCGCTGTACCCAGCCAGGAGCGACGGTCGTGGGTGACTACCCTGCCCGCGAAACGGCTCCAAGGTCCCTCGCTCGCAGGATCGCCCACATGGTCGTAGCGGGGCACGCGCGGCCAGAAGACTCCCCGGGGGACCACTGTGAGTGCCAGCGGCAGGAAGGTGAGCATGACAGCGAGAGTGCAGGCGATCCCGATTGCGCAGACAGGTCCGAGGCTTCGATCCGAGTTGAGCTCCCCGAACTCGAGGCACAGCAGACCGAGTATAACGGTCGTGGCGGACGCGGCTATCGGCGTCGCCGCACGCTTCCACGCCTTCGTCATCGCTTCGAGGCGGCTTTCGAAGTTGTGCAGCTCCTCGCGGTAGCGGCTGACCATGAGCAGCGCGTAGTCGGTGCCGGCGCCGAGCACCAACACGGAGAGGATCCCTTGGCTCTGGCCGTTCAAGGTGAGCACCGAATGGTAGGCGAGCTCGTAGACGATCAGGCTGGCGCCGCCCAGCGCGAGGACGGCGCTGAAGAGCGGAAAGAACCAAAGGAACGGGCTTCGGTACACGACGAGCAGGATCACGACGACCACCAGCCCCGCGGCGGCGAGCAGCGCCCCGTCGATCCCGCTGAAAGCGTCGATCAGGGCGACGAGCAGCCCCCCGGGGCCGGCGCTGTGCACGACGACACCTGCGGGCACACCGCTTCTTGCCACAGCCAGAACCCGCTTCTCCACCGATGCGAGCGTCGTCCCGCTGACACTGACACTGCCGTTCTGGCCGACCAGCGGCACCGAGACTGAAGCCGTCGCGTGGTCGGACGCGAACACGGCGTTGCCGACTTGGTTCGAGTCGACCCCGTCGAGCGACTTGAAGCGGGCCACCTCCGCGTTGATCGCCGAGCGGTCCGAAGCGGTGAACCCGCCTGGTCTCTGGTAGACGACGAACCCCGGGACGGCCTGAACCGACTGGAACAACTGGGCCTGGCTGTTGACTTTCGTGGACTGCGCCGACGAAGGCAGGAACGCTGCGTTGGAGTTCTTCTGAACCGACGACAGTTTGCCCTGAAACGAGCCGCCGGCCAGGCCGAAGAGGAGCCAGAGCACTCCGAGGAGCCCGACCGTCCTCGCTCCCCAGCTGATATGGCGGCGGGTTTTAGACCCCACCGGCGCTCGGTCGGGGCGATCCGTACTCTGTGAAGGCCGCATCGCAACAAGGTATCCGCGAGTGGTGAGTCAGGCGCTCAGATCACGACGATTTTGACCCGCCGGTCGCCGGCAACAGCGCGGACGTCGGTTGGATCGCTTGTGAGAACCGTTATCT
>JAJZDJ010000170.1 GCA_021828685.1 Actinomycetes bacterium
ATCCTCGCACCGGCGCTCACCGAGCCAGCGAGCGCCTTCTTCTCGACTATGTAGCCGACGTCGTACGCAAACGCAGACACAGCGGCAAGAGCCGCCCCGAGCGCCTCCCCGGATCCCGCCGCCGTAGCAGTAGCAGTAGCCGCGGCAATCATCAAAACAATCCGCCGTCGCGCATCACAATCGACCTTGGCCGTCGCGCCAAGACAACGCCGTTTCCCGCCTGCGCGCCGAGTGCCACCTAGCCCATCCTGACACCAGGTCGGCTCCGATCAGCGCCAGAGCGGTCCACGCGATGTCGTTTGCGGCCGTCATCTGCGAAGGCCATGCGATCGAAGGCCAGTAGTGGTAGCGGATCTGCTCCCAGGCTTCGTAGGACGGCAGGACAAGCAGAGCAGCAACCGTCCCGATGCGGCTGGCTGTGCGCCCAGCGTTCCAGCGGGATCCAGCAAACGCTGCAACAGCCACGCCAGCAGCTATGGCAGGTCGGCTGACAATAGCGACCGCGACCCCCCAAGCTACGCTGGCGGCTAGCGCGTCGCGCCAGGACGCTACGGCCGACCCCGGCCCTTGATGCCCGAGAAACGCGGACATGCTCACCCGTGTGGGAGAATAACGCGACGGTGGAGCCACGGTCTGCGGCCACCACCGGCGCCTCCTCAGCCTTCGCCTCCTGCCCGAGCTTTGGGGCGACAGATCCGCCCAGCCGCCGGTTGCCGGCTCGGGCCACATCGCTACGCCCAACGAGAAGACGATCGCGGCTGCGGAGATCCCGAGCCCTACCCAGACGAGCGTCTGGGGCGCAAACGCCAAGGTGATCGAGAGCACCTTGCCGGCCGGGGCGCCAGGCAGCAGCCACCCGTTCGACATGGCGTCTATGAGCTGCGGCGCCCCGAGGTTGTGGCCTCCGGCGAGGCTGGCGGTCCACCCGGAGTCGTAGCTCTGGCCGAGGACCAGCCACATGGGCTTGCCGGTCGCAGCCACCTTCAAGCTGAGGGCGTTCCTGCTTTGCGATGTGACCGTCACGGCCGGCACTGCCACCGGCTTAGAGACGGTGGAAGCGAGCGATGTGGCGGCTCCCCCGGAGCCGGACGAAAGCCACAGCTGGTCGATCGACCAGCCCGAAGGCAGGCGAGGGCTTGTCACCACGGTGTGCGTTCCCGGCCCGAGGGTGATGCCGTTCGCCGAGTTGCCGCAGCCTTTGATCGTCAGCTGGCCGCCGCCGAGCGCTGTGCTGGTCGTGCCGGTGACCTCGACGTCGATTGGTTTGCCGTCGATCTTGAGCAGGCCCGTCTGGCAGACCGCCGGCAAAGTGGCAGGCGTCGCCGGCTGGACTACGCCAGGCAGGCCCACCTCGGCGATCCCGACCGGCAGCTCGTCGGTGAGACCGGCGTAGGTCGAGTAGTAGTCGAGCGCCCTAACCTGGCGCACCGCGTCGATGGTGATCTTCACGTTCGATCCGCTGAGGGCGCCGAAGTTGAGCCCGACGGTACTCGTCGAGCCGGCGGGGCGGCCTGTGCCGACGGCCGGGACGGAGACATGGACCGTCTCGGAGCGTCCCCCGGCGGTGATCGTGATGCGCGACGGCAGGGAGTGCCGGCCGTCGTTGACCTCCTGGAAGTTGAGGTGGCTGAACGTGACCGGCTTGCTCAAAGACACGTCCAGCCATTCTCCGGCCTGAGGGCCGAGCTCGGCTTGCCAGGCAGTCGCAGGGTTCCCGTCGAAGGCTGCGTTGGCTCTCGCGTTTCGATCCCCGACGAGGCGGGTCGACGAGTTAGCCGCGACGACAGTCGCCGGGCCGGGGGTGGAAGCAGGCTGGACGGCGGGAAGTCTTCCCGGGGGTGTCAGGCCGACCAGCTGGTTGATCAGGTAGTCGGAGTCGCCGGCGTTGATCTCGGCGGTCCCCGACACCTGGAAGCTGCGCGAAGTCGGCAGCACGAACGTGCGGCTCATGAACGGCTCCGGGTCGCTTCGAGGCGGGCTCGAAACCCGCTGGCGGTTCATGAGGATATCGAGGGGATGTGACAGCGACGATGCGCCGGCCGCGCCGAGCAGGTCGGTCGGTAGGCGCAGCGACTCCGACACGTGCGACACGCCGGGAATGGCGATGCTGGAAAAGCCGACGGCGGGCAGTCCGTCGAAGCGGCCGTGGGCGCCACCGGTCGCGCCGTTGACCGTGAGACGGAACGTGGAAAAAGTCCGGGTCGGAAACGACACCGTCTGTCCCGCCTTTGACATCGACGTCGGGCCGAGCGCGACCGTCACGGGGTGGCCGCCGTCGAAGCTGAGCGTCACGGACGTGATCCGCCGTTTGACCTGGCCGAGCTCGGGGAGTTGGTGCAGCACCACGTGGTTCGTGGTGACCGCCTTGTCGAGGGTCGCCAGCAGGAATATGCCGTTCACCGCCTCGTGCGCCCCGAAGCTCCAGGCAAGGCCGGGCACACCGAGGAAGGCGTTGATCGGCTTGTCTTCGGGGGTAAATGAAAGCGAATCTCCGTACTGGGACGCCTGCACCGACTTGAGCCCGCTCACCAGAGCGACCGTCTGGTCCGCGGTTGTCTCGCCGGGGAACACGGGCAGCGCGTAGTCGGACGGGGTGTTGCTCAGGTCGGCAACACCCGGCTGCTCGACCTGGCCGACGTTGGCTTGGAGGCTGCCCCACTGGTAGGTGGCGTCGGGATTCGTGTCGGTCAGGACCAGAGTGGCTCCAGCCGACATGGACTGCGTGAAAGTTGCGGACTTCGCCGGAGCTGACGCTGCGTAGATGATCGGCTGGTTGCCGCCGAGCAGCCCGGCCCCTGCGGCTTCGACGATCCCAGAGCCGTCTCCTGCAACGATCAGCGGGTTCGCCGTCGGCTCGACTCGGGTGATCGGTCGGGCACCGCCGACGTTGAACACCGACAGCGCCGGCGGATTAGGGGTGCCGGTCGGGATCCCGAGGCGCAGCTCGTTGTCGAGGGGGTAGCGGACCACCGGGGCAATGTCGGGGGCGCCGAAACTTGTGGGCGCGCCGAGTCCCGCCGCGGCCGACGTCAGCTGCGCGTACAGCACCTTCGGCAGCGGCAGATGGTAACGCTCGTACTGCAAGTCCGACTGGAGAAGTATCTGCCCGACGTCCATCAGCCGCGCGGTCGGCGCGAGCGCAGCCATGTCTAGAGTTCCCTCCTGGATCGGCTCGTCGAGGGCCTGCAGCAGGTTCGCCGACGCCGGGGATCCCATCGGCTGAACCTGGCGCTGGACGTACGGCCGGTTGAGTAACGCCGGGGCGATCTGGTCGACGGTCACCCCGAACGCGTAGGCGGCGAAATCTTCGCCTGGCAGGCCGAGCACCCTCGTCGAGGAGCCGAAGGAGTTCAAGTAGCTAGCGGCCTGGCCCCAGTAGGAGGGTATGGCCGAGCGGGACTGGTTGGAGCCGACCAGACCGCCGGTCCACATGGCAGGCAGGTCCGCAGCGACGAGCGCTACGCAACCGACAGCAGCGAGCGTGGCGAAGGTCGGCCTATAGAGCCGTAGCGCGGTAACACCGGATCCCATCATCAGGGCGAGGCCGAGGACGACGATCGGGACGATCCTGTCCACGGAGCGCATGGCCATCGCAAGCTCCGAGCCTGTCGAGGCTCCTTTGATCACCGCGCCCAGCAGGGACGGGTGGGCGAAAGGGAACGCCCCGACGGCGACGGCGGTCCCTACCCCGACGACGGCGAGGCAGAAGCCGCGGTAAGCCCAGCGGGTGACCATGCCGAGCACGAGCGCTGCCCCAGGCACCGTGAAGCTCACCACGATGAGCCAAGGCGACTGGGTGTAGGGAATCGACGACATCGTCCACGGCTGCACCTTGTCCCAGCCGTAGAAATACCAGTAGCCGAGCCCTCTGAGCACCTCAGCCGCAGACGAGGTGCTCGATACCGTGGGGATCGTCTCCGTGACGCGCAGGATGTTGATCCCGTACTTCGCCTCCACGAGCAGGCCGGCAGCCCACCACAACGACACGAGGATGCACAACACGGTGAGCCTCGCCGAAGTGACGAGGGCCCTTCGAAGCGTTATCTCCTTGGTAGCCCAAACGGCGTAGGCGAGCCACAACGCCGGCGCTGCGATCACCAGGATGATCGACGTGGCGTTGACCCCACCAACCAACGCGACGACCAGAGCGAACAGTGCCACATGCCTCCAACGCCCGCTTCGCGCCGCCACGACCACCAGTCCCACCATCCAGCCCAGTGCAGCCCACGGCATGAGGATCGCTGTCGTGCGGTCCACGTACACCAAGATGTACGGGCTGAGCATGTAGGCGATCGAGGCGACGAACCGGCCGGGGCCTTCCAGGCCGAGCCTGCGGGCGCAGTACGCGACGCCGAGACCTGCGGAGGCTACGAGCGTGCCCATCCATATCCGCTGGCCGATCCACATCGGGATCCCGAGCCAGCTGACCACGCTGTAAAAAGGGCCCATCGGCAACAGGTAGCCGATGTTCTGATGGGTCACGGTTCCGAGGCCCTGGTTCGGGTCCCACAGGAATGCAGCCCCTGAGGTGAGCTTCGCCGGGTCGAGGTACAGGTACTGCTTGGTGTCGGCAACCACCTGGCCGGGGGCGCTGAAGAACATCGGGATGTAGGCCACCGCTACGAGAACTGCGACCAGACGTCGGTCTGCACTGCGGCTGCGCACCGTCGGGAGTGTAGAGGCGGCCGCGACCCGATCCCAATCGCCAACCGGGTGACACCCCCCGGAACCGTTGACCGCTCTCTCCCCGGCCGCTCGTGAAGCGACACTCGATACGTTGTAGGCATATGACCTCGAACGAGCTCAGTGCAGGTACGTCACGACCACGGCTGTCGCTGGCAGTGATAACCCTGGTGCTGTTCGTCACCTTCTTGGACAACACCATCGTCGCCGTCGCTCTGACCAGCATCCAGACACAGCTTCACGCCGGGATCACCGCCTTGCAGTGGGTCGTGAGCGCCTACGCCCTCGCGTTCGCCGCGTTGATGCTCACCTTCGGAACCCTCGCGGACCACTTCGGCCGTAGGAGGATCATGGTGGCCGGCCTCGTCGTCTTCGTCGCCGGTTCGGTGATGGGGTCGCTGTCCACCTCGTCGGGGATGCTCATCGGGGCAAGGGTCATCATGGGCGTAGGGGCGGCAGCGTCGGAGCCGGGAACGTTGTCGATGATCCGCCAGCTCTACCCCGATCGCGCCGACCGCGCTCAAGCGCTCGGCGTGTGGTCGGCTATCTCAGGCCTGGCGCTGGCCGCCGGCCCGGTGCTCGGCGGCCTGCTCGTCGGGGTGTGGTCGTGGAGAGCGATATTCGTTTTCAACATCCTGATCGGCGTCGTCGCTATCGCCGGGGTGCGGCTCGTCCTCCCGGAGATCTCCACCCCGCTACGCAAGCGCCTCGACATCGGCGGCTTTGCGTGGGCGCCGGCCGCCGTGGTCGCGGCGACCTTGGCGACGATCGAAGGCGAGACGTTCGGCTACGCGAGATGGTGGATCGTTGTGCTCTATGTCGCAGCAATCGTTGCTCTGGCCGTGTTCATCCTCGACGAGCGCCGAGCGGAGGAACCGGTCTTGGACCTGCGGTTCTTCCGCTTCGGCTCTTTCAGCGCCGGGATGATCCTCGCGTTCACGGGGTTCTTCGCAACGTTCACGGTCTTTTTCCTCATTCCGCTGTTCGTCGAGCTTCTGGGCACGTCGAACTCCTTCGACCTCGCCGCGGACTTCGCCCCTATGGCGGTTGCGCTCATCGCCACCTCTGCGCTCTCCGGACGGCTGATCGCCCGTGTCGGAGCGGCCGTGCCGATGGCGGTCGGGGCCATCCTCGCCGGCGGCGGGATCCTAGTAACCAATGCCTTAATCAAACCGTCGTCGGGCGTCTCCCTGTTCGGCTGGAGCCTCGCAATCGTAGGGGCCGGCATCGGGATGCTAATGGTGGGAGCGACCCAGGCGGTCCTCACGACAGTGCCGGCCGCCCGCTCAGGGATGGCCGCCTCCGCAGTCAACACGAGCCGTCAGCTAGGCGCCGTCGCAGGGGTGACCATCGTCGGGGCGGTCATCAACGGCCAGCTCACCACCCACCTGCTTCACCGCCTCGCGTCGATCCCTGGCCTGCCGGCAGCGCTTCGCAACCAGGTGGTGATCGCCATTACGACCGGCCAGACCGGCACGTCTCAGCTGCCCAGGACCGGCCCTATAGCTCGAATAGTCGACGAAGTGCTGAACGCAGCCGAATCGTCGTTCGCCTCCGGGCTCGACTCGATGCTCCTTATGACCGGCGCTTTGATGCTCGCGTCCGGGCTCGTGGCCCTCGTCTTGGTGCGCAGGTCAGGCGGCATCACCGCCGAAGCTCTGCTCGAGTGACCCTGCAGCCGCTAGAGTGCAAGGCGACGGTGAGCCGGTCGGGTGGTCGCGGCCGGGCATTATGACCCGGTCGAGGAAGGTCGGGACTCCGCAGGGCAGGGTGCTGGCTAACGGCCAGTCGAGGTGACTCGAAGGAAAGTGCAACAGAAAGCAGACCGCCGATGGGCGTCCGGGTTCCGCCCGGCCGCCACAGGTAAGGGTGAAACGGTGCGGTAAGAGCGCACCAGCGTCCGGGGCGACTCGGGCGGCTGGGTAAACCCCACCCGGAGCAAGGTCAAGCGTGGGACGGCCTGCCCGGCCTATGTCCCCAGGTAGACCGCTTAGATGGATGGCCACCGGGCCCGCCTTCGGGCAGGCTTACAGAATCCCGCCTACGCACCGGCTCACCGTCACTACCGCCCGCCGGTCGCGCTAAAGCCCCGCGACTCGCCGGTTTGCCCTCACCGCTGGTGCCCGTTGGTGACCGAAAAAATACCGACTCTGTAGTCCCCAGAACTGAGGACTTTTTGAGGACCTGAGGACTCTTTGAGGCTTTGAGGACTGATCGATCCGCGGCGACCTTGCCCACGGGGTCTACGTCGACCCGGCCGGCGCCCGGCTG
>JAJZDJ010000171.1 GCA_021828685.1 Actinomycetes bacterium
TCGATTTGGCGATGGCCGATCTCGACATCGTTCCGGCTACGGGAGCGGCCAATCGCGATCGGCTGGTAGCAGCGTTGAAGGATCTCGGCGCGCGGGGGCGACGCGGGGTGGTAGTGGAGGCCGCCTAGGAGCTGATGGAGGATCCTTCCAGGCTCACTGACACCACCTTTTGGACCTTCACGACCGAGTTCGGGGATATAGATGTCGTCCTGAGACCGGCGGGATTTCCTCACGGTTACGAGGATCTGATCAATAGCGTCGTGATCGTCCGGCTTGCCGACGAGGCCGATCCGGGCCTCGGTGTGGACGCCGTTGTAGCTGACGTGTCGGCCATCTACACCTCCAAGCGTCTCGCCGGCAGAAGGAAGGACATCGAGAGTCTGCCGGCCTTCACAGGCATCCATCCGACGAACGAGAAGGACGGCGCGCGCCAGCGTTACCTGGTGGAGCGGGCTCGCCGTAGCGTGCTGGTAGCGGGGTCGTGGATATTCACCGACTTGGCGCGACGCGGGCGACGTCGTCGCAGGCCATCAAGCGCACGACGGCCGGTTCGCGTCGCGGAGGACGATCGCGTCGTCGACTGTCAGGCCGAGCGCCGCCGCTGTGGACCTGGCAGCGGCGACCGCTCGGGGAAGCCCTGCCGTCTGCGTCGTGTCTCGATCCTTGCACTTTTATGTCGAGGGACTCCTCCAGCAGGCAGGGCGGCGTGGCGGCTGGTGCCGGGCGATCAAATGTCGTGCGCCGTCGACTCGGCGCCAGGTGACGGCACTGTCGGATGAGCGCTGTTTCCGGCGACTGAAGCCCGATCGACGGGTGGACAGCCCGTCAAGTTCGCCGTCTTGCTATTTTCGGGTTCGTGTCGGTGGTCGTTGTCGCTTGTTGTAGGCTGTCGGGGGAGGCGGAGCCGTCGTGTTTGTTCCCTGACGGGGATCGCGGTCTGCTTGTGCGGGCTTTGGCTGCTGTCGGGTTGGGGGCGGTTGCTGTGAGCTGGGATGATCCCGGCTTCGATTGGGTTTCGCCTGCGGGGGTGTTGGTGAGCAGTACTTGGGACAGCGTCGACCGCCCCGAGGAATATGTGCGGTGGGCTCGAAGGGTTAGTGCGACGACGACGCTCGTTAACCCGGCGGAGGTGATCGAGTGGAATTTGGACAAAACCTATTTGCGGGATCTGGCCGGGGTCGGGCTTCGTGTGTTGCCGACGGAGTGGGTGCCGCCTGGGGGGTCTTGGTCGGGGAACGCTGACGGTGATGTGGTGGTCAAGCCGTCAGTGTCGGCTGGTGGGCGTGACACGGCGTGGTACTCGCAGGGCCAGTCGGCGCTTGTCGAGGCGCACGTCGCCCGTCTTGTCGGGCTCGGGCACACCGTTATGGTCCAGCCTTACGTTGTGTCGGTGGACGATCCCGGTGAGATCGACCTGATCTATATTGATGGGCGTTTCAGTCACGCCGTGCGCAAGAAGCCTCTGTTGGAGAGAGACGTGGGGGTGCTGGCCCGCCCGTGGGAGCGGATGGGGTGGTTGGGTTTGGCGGAGCCGGCAGCGGCGGAGCGTTCGCTTGGCGATGACACTGCCGCTGTGTTAGCGGCCCGGTTCGGGGATCTCGTCTACGGCCGGGTTGACATCGTCGCGTTGGCGGGCGGGGAGCCGACTCTGCTCGAGGTGGAGTTGATCGACCCGAACCTTTCGCTATCTGACTTCCCTGAGGCGGCGTCGAGGCTCGCGGCGGCGGTCGTCGAACGCCTGCCAGGCCATTGACCTTGGAGCACGGAGCGCCTACCGGGGAGCTGACTACCTGAGATCTCGGCGGCGGGTTCGAGGGTGTCGTGTAAAGTTTCCGGAGGGACAAAATTTGTCCCGCCTCACTTACGTGCTCCATCGTGACTTGACGAGTTCCGGCCTGTGCAAATTTGGATGAGTTGATTATCATCTGATCGCGGCCGCCGTGACCTATGAGGCCCCCACCGTTTGGCTTCGTGTTGTCGACCTCGGTGATCGGCGATGGAGGCGACACTGGCGACGACGCCTTCAGACGGTCATCACCATCGCGGATGTCGAGCCCTGACACGCGACGGCGACTCACCGTCCGAAGGGAGTGAGCCGGACGCACGCCCAATCTCCTAGCCCACCCGCCGAGTTCATGACGAACGGTCGTGGCGTGTCCCCTACCACTCCTCATATCCGGGTATGCCTTGTCCGATAAGTGCCGTACCGGGCGCAGCAACTCCTGCAAGCACGAGTGCCCGATCCTCGCTCTCGGGACGCCGTGATCAATCCTCTACCGGTTGGTCCTCCCGATGGGCATCGGGGTGGGAGTGTTTCGTCAAGCCACAGCGTGGCGACGTTTCTCGGCAAGATAGGTGTCGATTGCGGCCGCGGTGTCGGGGGAAACGCCACGCTCATCAGGTTCCTCGCCGAGCGCTTCGCGAAACCAGTCGAGAACCGAGTTCCATGGCCAGACGCGAATGGCGTTGCCCACGATGCCGATGGGGGGAGGGAAGTGTCCAGGGCCTCGCTTGGCTTCGACGAACAGACGTATCGACTCCCGGGTCCGACCCGACCGCTCGGCAATGTCGGTGATCGATACGAGGTCCTGGTCAAGGCGGACCGGGATGGCCTGTGGCAGCGCGGCGTGGATGAGATCGAGCAGGCGCAGGGCTGCGGCGTGGTCGTCATCGGCGGGAACAGGTGCGGTGATTTTGACAACGCCATTGATCGATGAAGGAACGGCGTCTTCGATCCCGGTGAAGAGCGCGTCGAGGACGTAGTCGGTTAGCTCCAGGTTGTCGACTACGACCGAGACTGTGTACGTGTGCATGAGGATCGGCAGCTCCTTCGGTGTTGGCAACTGCCAACAGTATATGCCCTCCCGCTGGACTTTGCCAACGGAGAGCGATCCGGTCAGAAACTGTCGTGGCCGTGCTCGCATCGTCGGGCCTCACGAGCGATGACTCGTGCTTGGGTAACACAGTCCTTGGGGGTTCCCCAGATCCCAATCCGGCACCCTCCACCGCAGTCGGCGCGCCCCCAGTGGCCCGAGGGATAGACAATCGACCAACCCGTCGCCTCAAGTCGTCTCAGGACAGCCTCTGTCTCTTTGCATTTGTGGCGGGGACGGGGAATTCGAACCACCTGGCGACGCTTGCATCCGGAATACATCAGTGTAGTTTCTGCGCCGTCGGCGCCAACCCGCGAATGGCGAACGTGCTGCCGGCGCCGTCGTGGCCTGCCCTTCTGTCTGACGAAGATCGCCCTTCAACGGCCAGGACTTGGACACAGATTGTTGCGAATTGGGCGGAGAGGAGGAAGTTACCCGGACGGACTGGAAACAAAGTGGCTGTTCAGGGGCACAGAAGCAAACGGGTGCCAACGGCCTGGAAGGCCCCGGTCAACTTGAGGGCTAGTGCCTGCAAGGGCGTGGGGGTTCGAGTCCCCCCTCCGACACGAGGGCAAGAAGTGCAGTTCAGAGGCCATTTCCGCTGGTTGCGGGGGTGGCCTTTTTGTTGCCCCGGGCCGGCCCAATTTGGATTATCGCGCGTTATCGCGCGTCCCATTTTATGGGGGCGTCGGAGGAGTGGGTCAGTGCCGGTCGGGCGACTCTTGCGGGCTTCCGGCCGGGTAAACGTTCCTGGATGCTCTGGGGGTCTTTCAGGCCCTCCGCCCGGGTGGTGTCACCGGGTCGGGCGGCTGCCCCTGTGGCGTAGGTTGTCCAGCGGAGGGAGGCGACGTATGGAGCGCTAGAAGCTGGCGAGCGATGCTTGCGCTATTTCTTCCCTGAAGGGGATTTCAGTCAGTGCGTCGGTTTCGCCCGAATGTGCTGGCGTGCATGCGCTGAGGTTTACCGCGTGTCTATCGCGCGGGGGCACCTTGGAGTCCTTGCAGGATGATGTCGAGGCCGGCGGCGATGGCTCGGTCGCGGGCTCGTGCTGCGTGCTGGTAGCGGCGGCTGGCGGCCGGGTTCGCGTGGCCGAGGCGTGCCATGAGCTCTTTCTCGGTGGCGCCGGTCCATGCCGCAAGCGTCCCGGCGGCGTGACGTAAGTCGTGGACGTGCAGGTCTTCCCTGCCGACAGCTGCCCGGGCGCGTTTCCAGCCCATGTAGAAGGTAGTTGCTGGTAGCGGTCCGCCGCTCTCACTGGGAAAGAGGAGAGCTTCAGGGTCGTCGGGGAGGCCTTGCATGTGGGCGGACAGGGAGTCGACGACCAGGCGGGGGACGAACACGGTGCGCCGCCCGGCCTCGGTCTTGGGTTCGCTGACTAGGTGCCGGCCGCCTTCGAGAGTGACGATCTGCCCGGAAACGGTGACCGTGGCCGCGTCGAGGTTGATGTGGCGGCGTCGCAGGCCGAGTAGCTCCCCGAGGCGCAGTCCTGCGAATCCGGCGAGGAGGATGAGCGACCGCCATCTGGGTCCGATGGCCTCGGCTAGTTGTAGAACGGTTTCCGGTCCGACGATCGGGCGTTCGGGGGAGCGTTCGATCCCGGCGCCTCGCACCTTGCACGGATTTTTCTGGATGAGCCCGTCCTCTACGGCGGTCGTGAGGACAGCTCGCAGGAGCCGGCAGGACTTGGCGGCCATGATCGGGCTTGAACGAGTCGACACCTCCGCGTACCAGCGCCGGATTGCCTCGGTTCGGTGTTGTTGCTTGACGAAGCGGTCGAGGTAAGTCCATGAGCCAAGCCGTGGGCGCGCTCTTGAAGTATCATCGATTTTTTCCCTGGGTCGGCCTCGACGAGCCTCGCTAGGGTAGCCTTTCGAATATTGGCCTATTTCCGAAGGCCTAAGGTGTAGTCTAGGGTCTATGTCGCTGGTTGAAGTGGTCGACGATCTCCTTGCCTTGGAGGAGCTGGCTGAGCAGGAGATTGATCCGCACCGACGTCGATCACTCGACTTGGTGCGCACCCACCTTGCTGATCGAGATCAGGGGGCGAAAGTCTCCGAGGTGGCTCAAATGCTTGGGCTCTCGCAGCCGACCGTTCGGGCCTGGATCGCTGCTGGCGTGCTCCAAGTTCGAGGCAGGGCGGCACCAGCACGCGTCGATGTCTTGTCACTCGCTGAGGTGAAGCGGACCGTGGATCTGCTTCGCGAACGCGGTGAGGACCGTAATCTTCTGGTGGCGATTATGCATCTGTTGCGTGACCGCGGTGTGCTTGCGGGCGACGGCGTTGCTGGGGGCTTCGAGGATCTGGGCGCTGGGCGGGTGGTTCCGCTAACTGACGAGTTGCTCGAAGAGCTGTCGGTCCCCTCAGGGAGGAAGAGACGATCCACGTCGACTTGACGGCCACCGCAGAGCGTCAGGTTCGTGATCTCCGAGGGCGTCGCCGTCATGCGGCAGCAACGGCCTTGGCTGAGTTACGAGACCGTGGTTGCGAAGCAGCCGGGTATCGACTGGCAGGTGCTCAGTTGGATCACGTCTGTGCTCGACATCTCTACGGCGACGACCGGATGCTCAGCGCGTGGCCCGCCGAGGATCACGCCGTCGTAGTAGCCGTCGGCCGACACGACCAATCAAGCGAGGACGTCTACAGCCTCCTCCTTGAAGCGCTTGGGCTTAAGATTCCTGATGACGAAAGGGAGAAGCCACCCTGTTGTGGCAACGCGGGCCAACCATTCTCGGACCCAGAGGTTGCAGCCGACATCGCAAACGCGATTGAGCGCCTTCGGCGAGCCCGGCGTCGGGTGCGTTAACGGCTTCGAGGATGGCGATCTGGCGGGCACTCGGAGCGCAGTATCGGCCATACACCTTTGAATGTTGTATGGCACTTAGGAGCTACGCTACCGCGCGCCATGGCAAGAAGGTCGTCTATGAGTCGCGAGACGCTGACATAAGTCGTTTCCGTGTCGGTTGTCGTCGCAGGCCGCCTTGTTGCCGCCGGAGGGTGTAATGACTCGCCGCCCCAAGCCGGGGCGACGGCGTAACCCCCTTCAGTGAGGACGACTGGATCGCGGGTGCGGCCTTATGGATCGTTCGAACCGTGGATGCGGCACTGATACCCCTGGGTGGTATAGCGACCGAACGGATTCGAGCTTGTTGAGTCCCGACTTTTGGTCCTGGCTTATCGCGCGTTTATCGCGCGTCCTGGAAGGTCCGTTACTTTCCATCAAACGCGAAACCCCTGTGACTGCTGGGTTGTGCGTTTGCTAATGTTCGGCAAAACCCCAGGGGGTCGGCTTGAGGGGCTAGTGCCCGCAAGGGCGTGGGGGTTCAAGTCCCCCCTCCGACACGAGGAAAGACGTGCAGGTCAGAGGCCATTTCCGCTGGTTGCGGGGGTGGCTTTTTTGTTGCCCCGAATTCGTCAAGTTTGGATTATCGCGCCTTTATCGCGCGTGTGCCTTGAGATGCCTTGAAAGCATCGGGGCGCTAGGGGCGCTGGGGTCGGTGCTCGACGGCAGATGGCGTGCCTCACTTGAGGGTGGTTGGCCCGATTCGTCGTGTCCGGTGGGCGGTCTTGGTGGTACGGGGGCTGCCGTCGACTTATCGAACCGAGCGTCGTAGCGAGTTCTCGGAGTGGTGGCGAGGCGGATCGGGTTGCTGGGGGTTCGGGTCCGGATTCCCTCTGCCTTGTCGGGTGGCTGAGGTGCTGACTGCGGTCCGTAGGGGGTTACTTCGGGGCTATCGCGTTTTTATCGCGCGGGGGCGCCTTGGACTCCTTGCAGGATGATGTCGAGGCCGGCGGCGATGGCTCGGTCGCGGGCTCGTGCTGCGTGCTGGTAGCGGGGTCGTGGATGTTCACCGACTTGGCGCGACGCGGGCGACGTCGTCGCAGGCCATCAAGCGCACGACGGCCGGTTCGCGTCGCGGAGGACGATCGCGTCGTCGACTGTCAGGCCGAGCGCCGCCGCTGTGGACCTGGCA
>JAJZDJ010000172.1 GCA_021828685.1 Actinomycetes bacterium
GCCCGCTATGTCGACAACCCGAACGGTTCCGTTGGTTCGATAGCAGGAATAGCAAACGCCGCCGGGAACGTCGTCGGGCTGATGCCACACCCGGAGCGGGCAGTCAATGAACTGTGGGGGTCCGGCGACGGACGTCGATTGTTCGGGTCGCTGATCACCTCCGCAACAGCGACTGCTGCAACGGCCGGAGCCTGACAGACCTCGTCGAACGTCGCCGCGAACCCGGCTCGTAGCAGCGCTTACGCCTGTCTCGCGCCTTCCGAAATCAGGTGTGGGTCCGGGGAATTCCTGCCCTGCGCAGCACTTCGGCCTCCACCCCTGCGTCGCGCCAGGCGGTGTAACTGATGCCTTTGCGCTCGCTGTAGCCGGCAGCCGCCCGCACGAACTCGTCTTCGAGGGCTCCCAGGTCGACGGCCGCCTGGCGGCTTGCAAGCTCCGCGTACAGATTGATTCGCTCCTGGGCCAGATGCACTTTCGAAAGCGGGTCGGCGTCGAGCAACTCGTCGTCGATCCTCTCGATGCGCGCCTGCATACCCTCTACGGTGCGGCGCCGTCCACGGCGCGGTTTGTGAGCTTCGAGAGCCTCCAGATACTGCCTGATGGCACGGCTCTCGTCGCGTCCGACGGCGAGCGCTTTCTTGTGCTCGACAGTCATTTCTGATTTGGATTGTTTGACCGGTTTGGACGGTGATTTTGAAGGCACGATTATCATTATTCCACAAGCGGGCCGTGTCGACACAGTTGGGGACTTTCCATTTTTAGACCTCCCCTTCAAGGTGGTCCGGCAGAATGGAATCCAAACGGGGGACGGAGAGCACGTCGGCGGAATGTCGAGCGGGGACGGCTGTTGCCTTCGAGAGGCCCTCGGACAGGAGCTCGTTGCATTTGTGGCTGACATCAGCGACTCCAACCACCTCCGACGGCGGGCGCAAGGCAGCCAGGTGCCCTTCGCATCGACGCCGGGGTGAGTCAAGAAGGCGACGATGGCTTCACGCTCGTTGTAGAGATCTTTGATGAGCTTGCGGTTCTCGTCGTGGGGATGGGCTTCCTCGGCGAGCTTTTCGTAGTCTTGCCGGACCAGGTCGCAGGCCTGGTCGAAGCCGCGGCCGTGAGCGACGTTGTAGGCGGTGGCGTCTTCGGTGGCGGCCACCCACAGCCACGCCGAGGACGCGCCGACGCGCCAGGCGGTCTCGTCCATGGGTCACTCTCGGCTACGCGTTCACCCGTTCGATGATGCTGTTCTTGACTGCTACCGGCGATGTTCCCATGGACTGCGACGCCTGGCAGATCGCCCCGGCGGTCACGTTGATGCGGGTGACGATCGCAGCTGGCAGGGCGGAAAGGTCGCTCTGGTACTGCTCGGCGTCTCGCTCATGGGACAACAGCAGAGCGGTTGGGCGTTCGACGCTTGGGCTTCGGCGAATGGGTTCTCCGCAGGGTAACTTGCTCTTTAGAAATGAGGTAGCAACGATACCCAGAAGCCGTGAACAACTTCAGCAGGGGGCAGCAGACGCCGAACGCTGGCTTGACTCGCTCGACCCAGCAGCCATCGCGTCGCCCGACGCCGATGCAGGCCGTCTGCGAAGGGTCGCCAACGCCGTCCGCTCCGTGGCGAACGACCACGTCGAACTGGCGGAGGCTGTGACCGAAGCCCGTAAGTACGGCCATACTTGGACTCAGGTCGCCGCCATGCTTGGAACGAGTCGGCAGGCCGCCCAGGAGCGTTTCGGTGATCCGACGGAAGGCTCATGTAGCCGGGCTTCAGGCAGCCGACAGGACGAGCGGATGGCTGAGTAAGGGGGTCCTGTTCGCGTCAGGACCCCAGCTTCACTCTTGGTCGAGTTCGAGGGGGTCCTTTGGTTGATGCCGGAGGCATCGATGCTCATCGTACGTAGTGATGTGGCCCGGGTGAGGTCGGATCCGGCTGGGGTGTCTGAGCGGCCGGCGAGTTTGAAAATAGTCGCCCCAAACGAGACGACAACGTCGAGCGAACCACCGTCACTGCAAATGCTTTCCGACCAATTAGTATTGCAGGAAGACGATTAGTACAACGTTGATGAGGTAAACGAGTGACAGCGCCATTACGTACCAAAATGTTCTTCTCGAAGTGCGGCGACCTATAGAGCGGGCAAATAGGAGAGTGACAGCAGGATAGGTAAGAACCTGCACAACCACGGAGACAACGATGTCAGTTCTGGCAATTTTTACCGGTAACGGCCTCTTGAAGAGGATTATCAGCACGATGCCGACGAGGTCGACAACCAGTAAAATCATAGGGGTCTTCAGACGACGCCACGCTGGCAACGTGGCAAACTTGGCCCAGCTGACGACGCCTATCCAGCTATTGGTGGCCCCCAGTAGCAGACCTGTGAAACGGTAGTAATCGCTATCGGTTAATGCCAAGACTTTACCTTCGATTAGACCATCTGCGGATTTTAGCGGGTTGGCTGCTGGCGAGCAAGTCCCAGTTGGATCTGCCGGGTTGAAGAGAACTCCAATTCGAAAGTTCCGGAAGCCGGTCATGTCGAAAGCGGCTCATTTGTCATCGAGACCTTCGTCCGCCTTGGTCCAATGGCATCGACGCTGATAGAGGGGATCGTCTTTGCGCACGCGATGGCCGATAGTGTCATTCTGTACTCGCCTGCGGCACTCATCCAAGCTTCGTGTTAGCCAACTTTACGACGTGGAACGGATCGGCGACCTGCGCCTCGCTTCGTCAGCTTGCCCGCTCGCGGAGGGTCCGGGTGAGATCGCGTTTCAGCAAAGGTATAAGCCCCAGCGGTTGGAGGCTGGCGGCGAGCAGAGCGGTGCGTTCGGTGGCTGTGATCGCGATGTGGTAGGCATTGAAGGTGTTGTGGGTGTAGCGGGCAACGACTGCGACCCAAGCGATTGCTGCGATAGCAGCTGCCCATGTGACGATCTGAGTCTCCGCAAGCGCAAGGAGTGCTGTCTGGGTACGAAGGCTTCCCGTGATTTGGTAGACGGCAAGTTCGTGACGGCGTCGAGTGAGCAAGAAGATCGCCGTGATTGCCAATGTGGCTCCGGCAGCTACCCAGATATACCTGCTCTGACGGTTATGCCATTGGGCGGACGGATTGTTCGTCGTCGATCCGTGGGGTATCAGGTAGCTGTACTGCAAAGTCGGGTAGGCGGCGTAGACAGCTTGGACCGCTGCGGCGCCTTGTCCAAGCACTGCCGTGCGGAACTGTATGTAGCAGGCTTGGATTTGCGTGCTAAGTGAAGCGGTCTGAGGATTGAGTGCGACGCGACCGAGAAGTGAGTCTTTCTTTGCGAGGTCGGCTACAGAAGCTACTGGGGTAACGAACGAGTTCAAGTTGAGATACGAGCCGACCGTTACTCCGAGTTCGCCGGCAAGTTCGTTGGAGATGATCACCCCCGGTCTTGTGATCGGGTCGGGTTGTGAGGAGAGAACACGCGTGACGTCGCCGTATGCTGGCGCTTCGACGAAAGTATTCCCCGGGTCGCTGGATGTTTGAACCGTTGTCGGTGGTCCGATGGCGCCTGCAGCGACAACGCCTTGCTGGCCGTCGAAGCTGACGCATCCTCGGGCAGGGAAGGTTTGGTCGGGTTCGGGCTGGGTGATCTTGATCGTGCTGTAGCCTTCGGAAGTTAGCTGGCGCATCGCACGGGTTGCGTTAGAGGCTGATGACAGTTCGGCCAGTGCTGGCAGAAGGCAAATGCCCGCTGCGACAATGAAAAAGGCGGCGGCTCGGAATGGGCGGACGTTGAGGTTGGCTTTCACCTCGGCTAGAAGGCTTCGGGGTTGCCAGGTGAAGCCGTTCATGTTTTGACCGGTTTGGTCCCAACTGCTACGACCAGGTCGCAGCGATCGGCGACTGTGTAATCGTGGGTAGCGACCACCACGCAGCGGCCGGCCCTCGCAAGTTCGCGAAAGGCGTCAGCGACGGTCGCGCTGGAAGAGGCGTCGAGCTGGCCCGTTGGTTCGTCGGCTAGCACGATGGGCTTGTTCTGCGTGAGTGCTCTGGCGACCGTCATCCGTTGCAATTCGCCTCCCGACAGGTCGACGGCTCGGGCGCGGGCACGCTCGGCTAAGCCGACTGTTTGGAGGGCAGCAGTGGCCTTTTGGACGGCGTCAGGACGACTGGCTCCTTCGGCGAGCACTCCCATCGCCACGTTGTCCACCGCTGTGCGTGCTTCAAGGCATGCGGAGTTCTGCAACACCCAAGCAAACAGCGAGCTTCGCATCCTTCGAGTCGCTCTCGGAGACGTCCACGCAGAGTGCCCAGCGACGGTAACCGATCCGGCGGTGGGGGCCATCAGGAGGCCAAGCAGCGATAGGAGCGTGGACTTACCGGACCCGCTCGGCCCCCACAGCGCAGTTATGCGGCCGAACTCCAAGCCAAGGTTGACGTCGCAAAGGACCGGTGCACCGCTGCGGCCGTAGGTATGGCCGAGTGCGATCGTCTCGATGGCCAAGCCGACGCAGCATGTCGCACCGTGGGCGCCTGGATGAGCGCTCACGGGCACGCCCCTGCGGAGGCAAGGATTTGTGCTGGGTTTGCGAGCACAGACGTGACGGGGGAGGGGAGCCCGTACACCTCTGTGGTGCCCGGCAGGCCCGATCTTGTGGTCACTTTGTAGGACTTGTAGTGCCCGGCACCGGGCGCCCACACGCAAGCGGTACCGTTCGCTCCGACGACGACGGCACTGTTTGGGACTGATGCGAAGGTAGCGGGATGCGCCAAGCTCAGCGTTCCCGACAGCACTGGTTGGCCGGGGGTGGCGGCCCGGTCGAGCGACGGGAGTTCGTCGATGGTGACAACGAAACCAGCTGTGAGGGCGAGCGGCTCAGGGACTCCGGGCACCGAGAGCACGTGGCTAATCGGGCTGGCCGGCAATGGAACGGGGGAAGGCCCTGAGGCTGGTTGGATCGCCGCTGATGTGAGTGTCTCAGCGCCAACGACGATTGGCGATCCTACCGCAGGGGCAGGAGTGCCTATCACTAGGTCGACTTTGCCTGCGACAAGACTGCTTACGGGCAGCCAGACAAACCATGCAGGTTGGAAGACTCCGCCTGACCCCGACGTCAACCCGCTCAAGTTGCTGTAAAGCCGGCGTATAGCCACCGCAAGGGAGGTGTCATAGGCGTCGGAATTGCCGAGCCCGCCGTAGCCGAGTGACGCAAGCGCGGAGCGCAACTCAGCGACGTCGGGACCTGTCACGCCAGGCCCGACAGGTCTGTAGAAAGGGCTCGGTGAACTTACAGCCAGGCGCTTCAGCCCGGCGACGATCCCCACGACAGTACCGTTGGTTATATCGGAGCCTGCACTCACTCCGAGTGAAGTGACCAGACCCGACCACTGTGGAGACACAAGCTGGGCTCCAAGCTTCCACGATAGCTTCACCGCTACGGGCACGTTCTCGCTGTCTGAGACCAGCTGGACTGGTGCTGTCAACGCAACCGGCTTGGATGGCAGAGAAGAAAGGTTCTGTGGGGAGGCCCACACCGCGATCGCCAGAGCAAACGGTGGCATTACAAATGCCGCTACGAGTAACACGCTCCACGCCGCAGTAGCGACGCGTGACAGGTCTCGTGAGTTCACCGCCAAACTGACCAAATGAGAGCGCCTCGATACGGGCCGACGACTCCTAGGACTGTCCTAAAGATGAATAAGGAGCGCCACGCGTCCGGCCGACCATCGCTCACAACGAACCGAGAAACGGAGCGTACTTCGTCTGGCACACCGTTGCGGCCGCGGACTGCGTATTGTTAAGACTCTTCGACCAGCCCGACGTGTCAAAGAAGGTGTGTATTTGAGCGAAGGTAGCAGACGCCGAAATGCTCACCCCAGCACTTCTCATGCAGGATAGAAACCCGACTCGCTGGGTGTCGAGAACTGCTCCTGTGAGCTTGTTCTGTATCTGCCAAGTAGCAGCGACCGCGACGGCGTACTCCGAGAAACACAAACCAACCGTGTGCCGCATCGCTGTGTTGTCAGTTGGACTTATCGGGGCGTCATTCGGAGATACATAGTGATAACTGATCGCGTCGAGATAAGGGGTACCTGGCAGCGCAGGAAACGAGAATCGGAGACCTGGGTACTGGCGCGTTGCGCAGGCAGCGAAAGCGTGGAGCGCCTCTTGGTAGATTCCAAACGTCAACGGCTTCGCCCTCAGCAATCCGGCCTCGTAGGCAGAAGTTCGTACCACCGGTGGACTCAAAAACAGCATTCTCAGATCAGCAGTCTCTATCTGGGCAACAGGTGTCCCCGTCGGAACCGGTCCGCCAGCGCTGCTTTGGCCGCCCCCGCACGCTGACGCTATCAGCGACCCAAGCGAAAGAACTCCGACCAGTCGTCCCAAGCGAATCAAAAATCTCAATGCAACCACGACCCTTCTTAGCTAGCATCTGTTCAGCTACGAGAACCTATCACAACTTACGATACGTAGTACGTGACGGAGCCACTCTGGAACTCGTCCCCACCATATCCTGTAATATCGTACGCGTATGACGTAGAATATGTATTTCCATCGTAATATGAGGGCGTGTAGCCATCACAATTTGGCTGATATCCAGTGGAATAATAGTCCGCTACAGGACCCCCAGTTATTCCGGCATACCAGCCACCGCACGGCATAGAAACTGTTATCCACTGATAATAAATCGTCTCAGCAACTCCGTTTAGATATCGAACAAGGTCTCGTCAAGTGCGAGGGTAGACGCTGACTGACAAGGTTAAGTGTTCGGTTGTTAGAGGCCAACAGGGCAGTGAAGTTGGACTGCTCTACCAAGGCCATGGCCAGCCCATGATGTTCTCCCTTCTTGTCGGCAATAATGACGTGCTATGGGTAGTATTCG
>JAJZDJ010000008.1 GCA_021828685.1 Actinomycetes bacterium
CGGATCATCTCGAGACCGGTGCGGTCCCCGACGTGCGCGAGGCGGGCGTAGCGGTGACCGCCGAAGTCCCGCTGGCTTATCAGGCCTTCGGGAGTGCGGTCGAACAGAGCTCCCCACTGCTCGAGCTCCCAAACTCGCTCGGGGGCTTCCTTTGCGTGAAGTTCCGCCATGCGCCAGTGGTTGAGCAGCTTGCCGCCGCGCATGGTGTCACGGAAGTGGACTTTCCAGTTGTCCTCGGGCCACAGGTTGCCCATCGCTGCGGCGATCCCGCCTTCAGCCATGACGGTGTGGGCTTTGCCGAGCAGGCTCTTGCAGATGACGGCGGTCTTCGCGCCTGCGTCATGGGCCGCGATCGCGGCTCGCAGACCGGCACCGCCGGCACCGATGACGATGACGTCGTAGTTGTGGGTTTCGACTTCGGTCATCAGATCCACCTTCCGTGTCCGAGGGCGCCGCTCGCTGCGAGCCGGACGTAGACGTCGGTGAGAGCCACGAAGATGAGGCTCATCCATGCGAGCTGCATGTGCTTCGCGTTCAGCTTCGAAACGATCCCCCACATCTTGTAGCGGACCGGGTGCTTCGAGAAGTGCTTGAGACGACCGCCGACAATATGACGGCACGAGTGACACGACGCCGAGTACATCCAGAGCAGGACGGCGTTGGTCAAAAGGACGAAACTTCCAAGGCCAACATAGCCGCCCCCGTAGGACGCGGCTCGGGGTGTGACAAACGCCGCCACGGCGTCGTAGGTGAGGATCGCGTTGAAGACGAGACCGGCGTAGAAGAAGTAGCGGTGAACGTTCTGCATGATCAGCGGGAAGCGGGTCTCGCCCGAGTACGACTTGTGCGGCTCAGCGACGGCGCACGCCGGCGGCGACATCCAAAAGGCGCGGTAGTAGGCCCTGCGGTAGTAGTAGCAGGTCATGCGGAACCCGAGAGGAAAGATCAGGATGATGATTGCGGGGGATATCGCCCACCACGCCCCGAAGATGCTCAGGTGCGGGGGCACCCCCGTATTGCCGTGGGTGGACGCAGCACCGCATATGTGCGCAAGGCACGGCGAGTAGAACGGCGAGATGTACGGCTTGACGTAGTAGTTACCGTTGTCGAAAGCAGCCCACGTCGCGTAGATGACGAACGCGGAGAGTACGGCGAAAGAGATCGCAGGCGACACCCACCATCGGTCGTTCCGCAGCGTCCTAGCCGCTATCGCAGCTCGCGGGTTCGCTTTGATCGCAGGCTTCGGGGCCGGGGCAGGGGTGGGGACTACGGGTGCGACCACTCGGTCTCGCTTTCCTTCGTCAATCGGGCAACTACATTGGGACTGCGTCGGGACAAACCGACGCAGAGTCGTATCGGGAATATAAGTCCTCCGCCACCAAAGGTAAAGGACGCAATTCCTCTCATAACTATAGAGATAGGCTATGGCGTGCAGCTGAACCAGCTCCGCTTCGTGGTCGCAGTCGCGGAGGAGAAGCGCTTCACCCGCGCAGCCGCCCGCCTTCACGTCGCGCAGCCATCCATATCCAGCGCGATCGCCGGCCTGGAACGCGAGCTCGGAGCGCAGCTGTTCTACAGGGAGAAATCCGAGGTCACTTTGACCGGCGCCGGGGAGGTGTTCCTGCCCTGGGCGCGCCAGGTGCTCGCCGACTGCGAAGCCGGGTCGGCGGCGGTGCGCGACCTGCTCGGCATGCGCCGAGGGCGGCTCGTGATAGGGGCGACGCCGTCGCTTACGACCAACGTCCTGCCACCGGTGCTGGCCGCATTCCATCAAAGCCACCCCGGCGTCGAACTGCGGATCCACGAGGCGGGATCCGGAGACCTGGTGGAGCGCCTCGGCTCTGGCGAGCTCGACGTGGCCGTCGTCATATTGCCAGTCGATCGACCGTGGGTGTCGTGCTCCAGGCTCATGAGCGAAGCACTGGTGCTCGCAGTCGACGAGCACCACGGGCTCGCTGATCGCGAGTCGATATCGACCGGGGAGCTCGAAGACGTTCCGCTCATCATGTTCAAAGACGGCTACGACCTGCGCGAAGCCACCCTCGCCGCCTGCAGGCGGGCCGGCTTCCGCCCTGCGGTAGCCGTCAGCGGCATGGAGATGGACGGTGCTCTGGCGCTCGTCGCCGCCGGTGTCGCCGCAGCAGTCGTACCAGAGTCGGTGATATCGCAGTCCGGCGGCCGCCTGCGGGGTGTCCGCTTCGACGACCCCGCGCTCACCCGCACCGTAGGCTTGGCTTCACGCCACGACCGTCCCTTCTCGCCCGCCGCCCGGGCTTTCGTTGAGGCATTGCGCTCCCACGTGGCCAAGTCTCGCCCTCAAGGGTCCGATCTGACCTGGACTTCGGAACACAACCGGCACCCCGAACGTTGACCAGGTCATGCTCGTCGAAATCTGGTCCGATGTCGTCTGCCCCTGGTGTTATGTAGGCAAGCGGCGATTCGAGAAGGCGCTCGAACGCTTCGAACACGCGGAGGCGGTCGAGGTGCGCTGGCGCAGCTTCGAGCTGGATCCCCGGGCGCCGTTTCGTCGAACCGGCGACATGGTCGGCCATCTCGCCGCCAAATACGGTTTGAGCCACGATCAGGCACTCCGCCAGGTCGGCCACATGGACACCATGGCCGCAGCGGAGGGCATAGACATGGACCTGGCCGCCACGCAGCCTGGCAATACGTTCGCCGCTCACAGGCTCATACACTTCGCCTACGACAATGACGCCCCGACCGGCGCTGCGCTCAAGGAGGCGCTGCTGCACGCCTATTTCGTCGAACGGGTGGCGATCAGTGAGCCCGACGAGCTCGTGAAAGTCGCCGTGTCGGTGGGTTTAGATGCAGGCGAAGCAGCCGAGCTTTTGGAAGGAGACCGCTTCACTGCGCAAGTCAGGGCCGACGAACAGGTCGCCTCGGAGCTCGGGGCGACCGGAGTCCCGTTCTTCGTCTTCGATCGGTCCTTCGCTGTTCCCGGCGCGCAGGACCCAGACACGCTCTTAGCTGTGCTGCGACGAGCGTGGCAGAAGTGCCATCCCGGCATAGAGGTCATCGGCGGTGCGGCCGGGGTGTGCGACGGGGACTCCTGCGACGTGGCGGTCTAAGCCGGCCAACAGCCCCACACCCTAAACCTGAGCTTGAACCTTAGACTGGAAAAAGCTCCGCAGCGCTGCCGCCATCTCCTCTCTCACTGGGCCAGCCGAGATGATCAGATCGACCATCCCGACCGAGGTATGAGTATGTCCTCTCGCCCGTATGCGGGTGACGGGAACACCGGCGGCGGCGAGGGCGTCCGCGTAGGCGATGCCTTCGTCGCGAAGCGGGTCGAAGTCGGCGGTGACTATCGCTGCAGGCGCCAAGCCGTGAAGGTCGCCGTGCAACGGCGCGAAGCGCGGGTCAGTTGACTCGGCCTCGCCGACGCCGTACTGGTCGAAGAACCACCGCATGAGCGGGCCGGTGAGCACGTAGCCTTCGCCGTTGTCCGTGTACGACTGCCTCGACATGTCGCCGTCGGTGACCGGGCACAAAAGAAGCTGACCTGATATCTCGGGGCCGCCGGCGTCGCGCGCGAGTTGGCAGACGACCGCAGCCAGGTTGCCCCCGGCGCTCCAGCCGGCGACAGCGAGACGTCCGGCTTGGCCGCCGAGCATCTCGGCGTTGTCGGCCACCCAGCGAACGGCAGCGAAAGCGTCGTCGACCGGGGCGGGGAACGGGTCCTCCGGTGCATGGCGGTAGTTCACGGAGACGATCACGGCATCCGAACGCACGCAGAGGTCCCGGCAGAGCGGGTCGTCGGAGTCGAGATTGCCGAGAACCCAGCCTCCGCCGTGGAAGTAGACCACCGCCAGGTGAGGCCCGGGGCTCGCCGGGCGGTACACCCTGTAGGGCAGGTCCCCTCCCGGTCCGGGCATGACGCCATCCTCGACGGAGCCGCAGTCGGGTCCAGGCGGCCGGCCTTCGGCGCTCGCCGCGAGGAAGTCGCGTGCTCCCTGCGCTCCGAGCGACTCGATCGGGGGTAGCTCCATTGCAGCCATCATCGCGAGAAGCATCGAGACGTCGGGCTGTATCTGGCGGATGACCCCGTCGTAACATTGCCGGCCGGCCGGCCCGTCGAGCTCGAAGCCGAGGTAGCCGCGGGCCACGACCTCGTCGCAGGCGTCACGGTACATGTCGACGCCTCCGATGTAGGGGTAAAAGACACGCGCTTTGCCCGGCACGTTCGCGCCCATGTACCAGCTCTTCGCTTGCGGCATCAGAGTGATGTCTCCGCAGTCGGCGACGTGGCGGTCCCAGCCCGCCTCGGCTGTCTGGGTGGGCTCGATGGTCTCGAAACCGTTCTCCCGCATCGAGTTGATGCAGTCCAGGGTCCAGTCGACGTGCTGCTCGATCGAGACGACCATGTTGGAGAGCACGGACGGGCTGCCCGGACCGGTTATCGCGAAGAAGTTCGGGAAGCCACGCGTGGTAAGGCCGAGGTAGGTGGACGGGCCGTCCGCCCACTTCTCGCGGAGGGTCTGGCCGTCCCTGCCCTCTATGTCCACCGACACGAGCGCCCCCGTCATGGCGTCGAAGCCGGTCGCGAACACGATGGCGTCGAAATCGAAGGCTTCGCCTTCCACTTCGATGCCTGTCTCGGTGATCGTGCGGATCGGCTGGCGGCGCAGGTTGACCAGGCGTACGTTGGGCCGGTTGAAAGTGGCGAAGTAGCCAGTGTCAAGGCAGGTGCGCTTCGAGCCAATCGGATGGTCGTTCGGGCAGAGATCCTCCGCCGTCTGAGGGTCGGCGACTATCGCGCGGATCTTCTCGCGGATCATCTCCGAGAGGATCTCGTTAGCGACAGGATTGACGAGCTGGTCTGCGAAGACGTTGAGTATCGCGAACAGCTCACCCGCCTCCCACGCCTCCTCGAAGCGTTCGCGGCGGACCTCCTCGGGCACGGCGAGGGCCATCACGTCGGTCGGCTCCATGGGCACCCCGCCCCGGGAGTGCCGTGCGGCGTCCCGGTATGCGTCCCTGTCGGCGAGAAGCGGGGCGAGACGCTCCGGCCGCACCGGGCCATTGTGCGCCGGCACCGCGAAGTTCGCTGTCCGCTGGAACACGGTTAGCTGGCTTGCTTCGGCCGCTATCAGCGGAATGGACTGGATGGCGGAGGAGCCGGTGCCGATGACGGCGACCCTTTTTCCAGTGAAATCCACCCCTTCGTGAGGCCAACGGTTCGTGTAGTAAACCTCGCCGGCGAAGCGCTCGGCGCCAGCGATGTCAGGGGACTTCGGCATGGACAGGCAACCGCTCGCCATGACGAAATAACGGCATGTGACCTGCTCTGCGCCATCGGTAGAGACCGACCAGCGACGGGCGTCGTCGTCCCATGCCGCCTTGTCGATCCGGGTCGAGAAGGTTATGTGCCTGCGAAGGTCGTGCTTGTCGGCGACGTAGCCGAGGTAGGCGAGGATCTCCGGCTGGGTGGCGTACTTCTCCGACCAGGACCACTCCGAGTCCAGGTCAGGGTCGAAGCTGTAGGAGTAGTCGGTCGTCGGTATGTCGCAGCGGGCGCCGGGGTAGCGGTTCCAGTACCACGTTCCGCCCACGTCGCCGGCCGCGTCGAACGCCCTCACGCTCCAGCCGGCGCCTCGCAGTCGGTGGATCAGGTACAAGCCGGAGAACCCCGCCCCGACCACGACCACATCGCAGGTTGACGTCTGCGGTTCCGCCATGAGAAATCCCCCGTTCCGATTGCACGCTTGCCTATCCCTGCAATCATGCCCCATGGCGCTACCTTCGTCTAGCGGCTTATGCCAGCCCGCAATCTCGGCAGCGAAAGCGACCGGAGCGTACGGACTCATCCTGTTGATCGACGAATTCCAGGAGCTCGCCGGACCCCGCCAGCCGTTCGGCGACCCAGACGCAAGGGGCGGCTGGCACGCCCTCAAACCAATAGACGAAGCAACCTGGCTCGGCGGCCTGGCAGCCAGATTCGAAACGGTCGGCCGTGTTGACGTAGTGGTGAGCATCGTCCTCCTGCGAGGAGATGCCCTCGATCTGTGCGTCGCCGACACGAACGGCACGTCGGCGACGACCCGACGCAGACCGACGGTGTGGCGTGGCCACTCACGGAACGTGCGGATTGAGCAAAGCCTTGCGAGCGCACCCCCATCGCGGGGCAGGCCGCTCGCAGGAAAAGCGGATCAGCGAACCAGGAGTCGCAGCCTGACGAACTCGGCCGCCCTGACGAAACGGAGGTCCAGGAGGTTGACATTCACCTCGTAGCCGGTGGGGTCCGCTTGAGCCAGCTTGTTCAGTACATCGGTGTGCAGCTTGGCCCGTCCTGCCTCCACGGCGCCGCTGGGGGTCTTGGCGTTGCCGGCGGCGTCAAAGGGCGCCGCGGCGTTGACTGCTGCCTCGTCGTAGCCGGCCCGCAACAGCGACTCTGCGCTGATGACACCGGTGAGGAACACCTCCGTCTCACGTTGGGTCACGTACCACGCGGTGACGGCGGTGACAACGCGCTCGACGTCGTTTCTGTTGCCGACGGCTTTCCTGGCCGCCGAGCGTTCGCGCCGGCGGATCAGGTCGTCGCAAGGATCAAGGACACCTTGGACGAGGTCGTCGGGGAACGCCGCCCGGCTGTCGCGGTACGACAGCCACCTGGCGAACTCACGTCTCTGCGGTTCACTCAGGCCCCGGTGAAAGCCGACCGTCTCGTCTTCCAAGGAAACTTTGAGGACACTGGTCCGCCACGCCAGGTCGACGAGGGCCTCCTGGCCTGCAGGCACGTTCGGTACCACCGCGGGCGGCAGTGCGAAGTAGCGCCCGTGGTACCGGCTGGAGCGATACTTGGCGGCCTCGGGCGCCTCGACGAAACCGACGAGGGCAACGTCTATCGTCGGTTCCTGGCCCTCGTCGCGCACGATGTCACAATCCTGGCTGCACAGCACCACCCAACCGCTCGGCGGGGCGAACGCCCCGCTCCACCGGCCCACGTGGCCGTCGGACGGTGTCGCCACCAGTCCCTCCGGCAGGTCAGCCGCGGCCGCAGCACCAACCCCGGTCACAGCCAACGCCAACCCAGCGACCAGGTCGCCCTGCTGCGGAGCTCCGAAGGCGAGCCGGCCCACACCGGACGCTGGCAGACCTGCAGCTTCGACCACTTCAGCGCAGCACGCTGAACGCTGCGACCGGCGCTCCGACGAGGACCTGGGCAGCCCGACGTGTGGCCCGGTGCTGCTCCCCGACGGCCCGCTGGCGCTCCGAGATGGCCCGCTGGCGTACCCGGGGTGACGCGGCGACCTCGGCCGCTGCCTCTTCGCCGGTCACGGTCTCGCGGTGGTAGCCGCTTCGTGCCGACTCGGCCAGCACGTCGGAGCTAAGGGCATCGGTGCTTCCAGGCTCGACCGCTGTCGCTCCCGAAGCGAACACCGACACGAACCGCGCCGGTGCCTGCAAAGCGACCGGGCTGGTCGGGTGGAGCACCCGCCAGACCTCGGCCGGATCAAAGCGGTACTGGCCGCCGGGCGTAGGAGTAGCCGGGATACGGCCTTCACGGGCGTAGCCTCGGATGGTCGTGACGGCCAACCCCAGCGCCTTGGCGACCTCCCCGGTGCGCGCCGTCCGTGTGACGTGCTGAGCTTCCATAGCTTCAAGCTTACCTGATGGTTTCAGCGGTTTCGACGGTTCTGGCGTTTCCGCCGAGATCGTGCCAGTCGCGGAACACCTCGTCGTGGAATCCCCCAGCGGCGCTCTGGCTTCACGAAGATCGACGACGGACCATTGATCATGATCTCCCAGACGTCGGACTTGGCTAAAGCCTGTTCCAAGAAAGTGCTGTTCAGCCGTCGCTACTCCGGTAGTGCCACGCAGCGTGAGGCGATATGCTGTCCTCATGAAGCGGACGACGATCATGTTGCCAGATGATCTCGATGCAAGGATCCGACTCGAGGCCAGGCTTCGAGGGGTCTCGATAGCGGATGTAGCGCGAGACGCAATCGAGCGGTACCTGCCAGTGCCGGCACCGGGGGGAAGGCTAGGTTTCTTCGCACTCGGTGAGGGCGGACCAGTCGACGCCTCGGAGCGGGTGGAAGAACTCGTCGGCAAGGCGGTCGGTCGTCGCCGCCGACTTTCGTCGTAGTGCTCATCGTCGACGCGGGCCCGCTCTATGCGGCGGCGGCAATAGGTGACCGCAACCACGACCGTAGCGTTGCGCTGCTTTCTGCTGCCGAGCGGCCGCTCCTCGTTCCGGCACTGGTCGTCACCGAGGTCAGCTACCTACTCGCGGATCGAATCGGTCCTCATGCGGAGTTGGCCTTTGCCCGATCGGTCGCTGATGGAGAACTTGTCGTCGAGCCGGTTCTCGACTCGGAGTGGGAGAGGATCGCTGACCTTACCAAGCAGTATCTCGACCTTCCGCTCGGGATAGTGGACGCCTCGGTGGTTACGCTCGCGGAGCGACACCATGTTGACGTGATCGCTACGCTCGACAAGAAGCACTTCTCCGTCGTGCGACCGATGCACACAGCAGCGTTTACCCTCGTGCCCTGAACGTGTCGAGCGTCCTCGCATTAAATCTGTGGTTTGTAGGGCGATCGAAATAGGACCGCCCGCCAGGGCGACGCTGCCGGCTCTCGACGGAGTGCCGTCGTCGAGGGCCTCGACAGGCTTAACCATCCAGACCTGGATGTATCGGGCATCCACCACCCGGGCCAGCCAGTCGCGTAGCCATCCTTGTCACGGCCGGACTCCCGAATATTCGTTCTGACTCCTTGGCGGTTTGTGAACAGTTCGAAACGATCCGAGGCACACGTGGATCTCCCTCGGTTGACCGCGCAAAGCTTCGATAAGGTTCCGAGCCGTGGAGACGACTCCCGCCTCACCCGCCGGGGCAGCGCCGGGCTACATACGCGGAACCTCCCCGCCGTCGATCGACGGCCGATGTGTGGCCGCTGTCGCACTGATCCTCGCCACGCTCGCCTTGGCCGCCTTGACTGTGATCCTGGCGTTGTCGGCTGCGCGAGGGAACCCGGCGAATGCCGCGCTTCGCTCGAGTGGTCGGTCGGTGAAGGCGACAGTCACCGGATGCAGCGCCATCAGCTCGGGGATCGGTCAACTGATCCAGTACTACGACTGCAGCGGTTCATTCGTCCTTCGCGGCAAACGCCAGGAGGCGCCGATAAGGGGAGAACGAAACCAACTGCCGGCGGGCACGGTGCTGGACGCCGTAGCAGCACCGGGTTCCCCCCCGTTGCTGGCCCTGCCTGGTACATTCGACGCGAAGCCGCCGCAGTGGTGGCCGGTCATCGTCTCGGCGGTTGCGACACTCGTGATGTCAGTGCTCGCCTGGCGGTCGAGCCGGGTCCGTCGATTGGCCCGGATGTAGCAGCCCCATCTCGTAGGCGGCGATGACGGCCTGAACCCGGTCTCTCAGCCCGAGCTTGGTGAGGACGTGGGAGACGTGCGTCTTGACCGTCGCCTCCGAAATGTAGAGGTCCGCCGCAATCTCAGCGTTCGACCGGCCAGTCGCAACTAACCTCAGCACTTCCACTTCTCTGTCGGTCAAAGTGTCCCAGCCCTGCGGAGACGTGGGCGGCCGGCCCGGCATGGAGGTCAGCGACGGCAAGAGCCGTTCAATGAGGCGGGTCGTCACCGACGGGGACAGTAGGGCGTCACCTCCGGCGACCACCCGAACCGCATGAAGAAGTTCGTCCGGCGTCGCATCCTTTAGCAAGAAGCCCGAAGCTCCCGCGCCGAGAGCAGCAGTCACATAATCGTCGAGCGCGAACGTGGTGAGGATAAGGATCTTCGAGTCGGGACTGTCGCGGCGCGCCAGCCTCGTCGCTTCGATGCCGTCAAGGACGGGCATCCGGATGTCCATCAGCACTACGTCGGGCGCCGCCTCCGCGATGACCGCCAGCGCCGCTTGCCCGTCGCCTGCCTCGCCGACCACTTCTACGTCATCGTGTGCCGACAGAATCATCGAGAACCCCTGGCGGATGAGAGGCTGGTCGTCGACGACCACCACCCGGATGGGACTATGGCGTTCAAACGACGATGGGCCGTCAGTCACGGCTCGGCCCCTGATGCCAGTGGAAATGACGCGAGGACCTCCCACCCGTGGCATCCCGGGTTGGTGTCCGAGTCCGCTGACGTAGTGGTCGACGCCGCAGCTATGCCTGCAGCCGGCTGGGTGTCGAGCGGGCCGGCGTGCAGACGGCCGTGAGCGAGTGTCGCCCGCTCCGCCATCCCTACGAGGCCATGGCCGTGAGCCGGGTCCGACCTCCTAACCTCCGGACTCCCCACCGAGGGCGCAGGGCCGTTCCTGACGGACAGGGTCAAAAGACCTTGCCTGACTTCAACGACGACACGCGTGAAGGCGCCAGGGGCGTGCTTGATGACGTTCGTCAGCGCTTCCTGAACGATCCGGTAGACGGAAAGCGACACGACTGGCGGGACGATCTCTTCCCGCCAGTCCTCGAGCAACGTGACCGGAAGGCCCGCCGCTCGTGCCCGGTCCACCAGCGACGCAAGCTGGCCCAGGGCCGGCTGGGGTGACCGAGGGGCCTCAGAGGCCTCAGAGCCCGAGGAGACTGAGGACTCCACCCCGGCAGGTTCAGGCGTCTGCGCCTCGGCGACGCGCAGCGCGCCAAGCATGTCTCTAAGCTCGGCCATAGCGGCGCGTCCGCCCTCGATCATTGCGTCGAGCACGGGCCGCGTCGGGTGCTCCGCAGGCAGGTTCTCCCGGACGGCGCCGGCCTGCACCACGAGAAGACTGACGTGGTGGGCGACGACGTCGTGGAGCTCGCGTGCGATACGGACCCGCTCCTCGGCCACGGCCCGGGCAGCTCCCCAACGTTGTTCGCGTTCGGCGTGCTCGGCGCGCTCGCGAAACCCTTGAAGCATGGACCGCTGATAGCGCACCGAGATGCCTACAGCGACGGCGCAGCTGAGGAGGGCGATTACCGGGACGAGACTTCCGAGATCGACGAGAAAAGGTCTGTCCCCGGCGAACGTGAGTACGCCGATAGCCACTTCCGAGCCGGCGGTGAGTGTAATCGACGCCCGTGGCGCTTCGATGCTTGCAACGTTGTAAATCGCAAGGACCACGAGGAAGATCGAACCGTGGCTCGGGAAGGTGCTCGTCAATACCGTGGTGCAAGCCGCGACCGACACCACAAATGCAAGGACCGCCCTCGGCCAACGCCGCCGGAGGAGAAGGACGAGCGCTCCGGCGACGTTGAGCCCAGCCGCAACTGCAGTGCTGGCTTTCGGCTCGACGGCTACCGCTGTCGTCAGCGAGCCTGCGATGACCCCGGCGACGGCCAGCCACGCGACCAAGGTCACCGCCCGGCGCCACCACCACGGCGACGCAACCACGACAGCCATGGCGCCCCGGACCTCGGCGGTCCCGGGGGAGGGGGCGGACCCAGCAGTAACGGGGAGTGCTCCGGTCCCCGGGGAAGACGGTTTAGCCGCCGTGATCAGGCGTCGCGGCGCACTAGGTTCCACTGTGCGAACCCGAACACCACCGCCGTGAATACGACGAGTACCGCGAATCCTGCCCATGCACTAAGAGTATGGGCACCGCCGTGCGTGGCGAACACCTGACTCCCCGCCTGGGTCGGCCACCATTCGGTGATTGCGTTGCTCCAAGATGCCGGTAGGGCCTGGACGAGACCCGGGAGAACGAACAGGAGCGCGACCATCGCCGATATCCCCGCAGCGGTGTTGCGAACCAGGGTGCCGATACCGACCGACAGCAAGCCGATTACCGCCAGGTACAAGCCGGCCCCGACGACCGCGCGAAGGACACCAGGCTGGCCGAGCGTCGCATGGGGAGCCGAGGAGCCGATCGCGGCCTGACCGAGAAGGAAAGCGGCGAAGGCGGTCACCTCCCCGACTACGAGTGCCGTCGCCCCGAAGACCGCCGCCTTCGCTGCGAGAAATCGACGCCTCGTCGGCACCGCAGCTAGGGACGTGCGGATGAGCCCCGTGCCGTACTCGGAGGTGATCACGAGTATGCCAAGCACGGCGATCGCCAGCTGGGCTATAACCAACGCGCGGAAGCTGACCGATGTCGGATCCCAACTGAGCCTGAGCTGTTGGCGGGACGAGTAGCGAGACGCCGCCAGGTCCGAGATCAACGTCCCGACGCCTACTCCGAGCAGGACGGTCACCGCCAAGGTGATCCACGTCGATCGGACGCTCGTGAGCTTGACCCATTCGGAGCGCATCACATCGCGAAGGCTTGCCGGGCGATATGTCCCGGTCCCGTCGCGGCGCTCCGCGATCGGACTTGTGGAGTTAACTATTGTGCTCATCGGTAGATCTCCTTCCTAGGCTTCTGAATGCTGACGGACGGACGCGACGTAGTCGACGCTGTCACGGGTGAGTTCCATGAACGCCTCCTCGAGGGAGGCGCGAAGCGGGGTCAGCTCGTCGAGGACGATCCTCGCGTCAAGGGCGACCTCCCCTATCCTTTCGATACCGGGCCCGGCGCATATGAGACCGCCGCTGTCGCCTGGGCGGACGGTGAGACCCGCTTCGACAAGGCGCGATGCGAGGGCTGCGTCGTCGCGGCTTCTCACCAAGGTCTGCTCGCTGGATCCCGCGTCGATGAACTCCGCCATAGACGTGTCGGCGATCAGACGTCCGCGCCCGATGACTATCAGGTGATCGGCCGTGAGAGCCATCTCGCTCATGAGGTGGCTCGATACGAGCACGGTCCTGCCCTGCGATGCCAGGTCGCGCATCAGCTGCCGGATCCATTGGATCCCTTCAGGATCGAGCCCGTTGACGGGTTCGTCGAACATCACGATGGCAGGGTCGCCTAGCAGGGCGGCCGCTACACCCAGGCGCTGGCTCATCCCCAACGAGAACCCCCCGGCTCGCCGTCCTGCGACCCCTTGGAGGCCCACCATCTGCAGTACTTCTGCAACCCGGCCCGCCGGCAGTCCGTTGCTCAGCGCCAAGGCCTGCAGGTGCTTGGCAGCGCTCCTTCCCCCGTGCAGCGCTTTGGCGTCGAGCAGGGCCCCGACCTCCCTGAGTGGGACGGGAAGGTCCTGGTACCGACGGCCGTTGACGCTGACGTTCCCGCTTGTGGGGACGTCGAGGCCGAGTATGGCCCTCATCGTGGTCGTCTTGCCGGCACCGTTCGGACCCAGGAACCCTGTTACGCGGCCTGGTTCCACGGTAAAAGAAAGGTCGTCAACCGCTACGGTCGGCCCGTAGCGTTTCGTCAGATGTGAAACCTCGATCATCGTCACCTCGATATCTCTTGTCGATGATCCAATTGTCGGCCGAATTGGGTTTGAGCACATCGGGCGTCAGACTGATTTGCGAAGTCATCCTCAAGTCGTAGGCGGCCGACCTCGACCTAGTCCTCTGTTATGAGCAGCCTGCTATGCGCGGCCGGCAGAGCCTCTGGCAATCAGCGCTTCTGCGATCTGGACGGCGTTGAGCGCTGCTCCCTTACGCAAATTGTCACCCGAGATGAACATAGTGAGCCCACGCCCGGTCGGGTCACTCTTGTCTGCTCGTATCCGACCGACCATGCATGTGTCGCCACCCGCGCACGCGAGCGGCGTCGGCACCTCGACGAGCTCGACCCCGGGCGCTCCTTCGAGGATCTCGCGGGCTCGTGCCGGGCTGAGCGGATCGGAGAACGTCAGGTTCAAAGCCAGGGAATGCCCGGTGAAGACAGGCACCCGTACGCACGTGACGCTCACCGCGAGATCGGCGATGCCGAGGATCTTGCGGCTCTCGTTGCGGAACTTGAGCTCCTCCGTGGTCTCGTCACCGTCGAAGCTGCCTGCGTGGGGTACGACGTTGAAGGCGATCGGGGCGGGGAACACGCTCGGCGCCGGGAACTGCAGACTGCGACCGTCGAATGCCAGTTCGGTTGCCTTGTCGACCACCGCGCGGACCTGCTCGTCGAGCTCGGCGGTTCCGGCTAGGCCGGCGCCCGACGTCGCCTGGTAGGTGGATGCGATCACCCGCACGAGACCGGCCTCGCGATGAAGCGGTGCCAGCGCAGGCATGCACACCATCGTCGTGCAATTCGGGTTGGCGACGATCCCCTTCGGGATCCGATCCAACTCGCCGGCGTTGACCTCGGGCACCACCAGCGGGCAGTCGGGGTCCATCCGCCACGCGCTGGAATTATCGACGACTATGGCCCCTGCAGCAGCGACGAGCGGGGCGTAACTCTTCGATGCCGACGCCCCCATCGAGAAAAGGGCGATGTCCACCCCCCGGTGATCTGCTGTCGCCACGTCCTCGACGGTCAACCCGTCGAGGATCCGCCCCGCAGAGCGGGCGCTTGCAAATAGGCGTATCGACTCCGCCGGAAGCTCCCGCGAGGCGACAATCTGGCGCATCACGGCGCCCACCTGGCCTGTGGCCCCGTAGATACCTACTACAGCCATCTGGCTATTCCCTTTCCAGCTCGAAAGCCCGGTGCAGCGCCGAGACAGCTTGCTCGACCACGTCGGCGCGCACGACGCAAGTCAAACGGATGGACGAGGTGGAGATCATTTCGATGTTGATCCCTTCGCGGGCCAGAGTCTCGAACATGGTCGCCGAAATCCCGGGGTGAGTCTTCATGCCGGCTCCGATGATGGACACAGTAGCAATGGCCTTGTCCGCGATCACCTGGCGCGCTTCGATCTCAGCCTGGAGCTCCTCCGCCGTCGCGCATGCCGTGGCGAGGTCCTCGTGGGGCACGGTAAAAGAGATGTCAGTCGTTCCAGCGAGAGAGACGTTCTGTTCGATCATGTCTACGTTGATCGAACGGTCGGCCAAAGCCCGGAAAAGCCTTGCGGCGACCCCCGGGTGATCGGGAACTCCTGCGACAGTAACCTTGGCCTCTGAACTGTCAGATGTTACGGCAGAAACTATGGCCTGCTCCATGTCGTTGCTCTCCTCCTCGATCCAGGTTCCCGGCTCCCATGTAAATGCCGAGCGCACGTGTAAGCGCACGCCGTGATTGCGTGCGAACTCGACCGAGCGCATAGCCGGCTTGGGGCAACCGGCTGCGCACATCTCGAGCATCTCGTCGAAACTCAGCCGCTTCAGCCTCCGTGCCTCGGGCACGACGCGTGGGTCCGCCGTGAACACCCCGGAGACGTCGGTGTAGATCTCGCAGGAGTCCGCGCCGAGCGCCTGCGCGAGCGCCACCGCCGTCGTGTCCGTGCCGCCTCGGCCGAGGAAGGTCACCTCCTTGTCGGTGGAGACGCCCTGGGCCCCCCCCACCACCGCGACCCTGCCGTCGGCGAGTGCTTTGCGGACCCGTTCCGGTCTCACTTCGACGATCTTCGCCCGGGTATGGTCTGTGTCGGTGACGATGCCCGCCTGGCTGCCCGTGAAACTGTCGCTCGGCACGCCCAGGTCGTGCAGGGCCATGCAAAGCAGTGCCATCGCTTTGCGCTCGCCGGCTGTGATGAGCATGTCCATCTCGCGCCCTGGGCGCGTGGAGGAAACCTGCGACGCAAGGTGGAGCAGCTCATCGGTTTCCTTACCCATCGCAGACACCGCTACGACGACCCGGTGGCCGCGCCGGACGGTGCGCGCGACGTAGTCAGCCACCGCCCGCATCCGCTCGGCATCCGCTACCGAGGTGCCTCCGAACTTCATGACCACCAGGGACATGCTCTAAGGCTACCAGCGCAGGGCGCCCCGCCCCGAAACAGGGCTAACCTCGCATCTTGCCTATGGTAACTCCACGAGCCAACAGGAGCGCCAGGTGCGGTCGGTCGATAGTCGTCCTTCCCACCTACAACGAGGTCGACAACGTCGAGTCGATGCTGGCCGGGCTCGGCCTCGTCGATAAGTCCAGGCGGGAGTCGGGCCCGGCGGGCGCGACTCTCGACGTGGTGGTCGTGGACGACTCGAGCCCCGACGGCACCGCCGACCGGGTGAAGCTCCTCGGCGAGGAGCACCGGCCGGGGATGGTCAACCTGGTGATGCGACCCCGGCCGACGGGCCTCGCCGCCGCCTACCGGGACGGCTTCGAGTGGGCTCTCGAGCGCGGCTACGACGCCGTCGTGCAAATGGACGCCGACGGCTCCCATCCGACGGCCGTAGTGCCTTCGCTCCTCGGCGCCCTCGACGCAGGTGCGGACCTGGCGCTCGGCGCACGCTACATACCGGGCGGGAGCACAGATGCGAACTGGGCATGGCACCGAAAGGCGCTCTCGGTCGCAGGAAACACGTACGCCCGGATCCTCCTCGGTTTGCCCTATCGGGATCTCACCGGTGGCTTCAAGGCGTGGCGAAGCGACCTTCTCGGCGCGATCTCCCCGGTCGGCGGCGACCTCTCCGGCTACGCCTTCCAGATACACACCACCTACGCCGCCCACCGCCTCGGCGCCCGAATCGTGGAGGTCCCTTTCCGGTTCAAAGAGCGGGTGCACGGCACATCCAAGATGCATGGGCGGATCGTCTCCGAAGGGGTTAGCGCCGTCGTGGCTATGCGCTTCAAGCCCCCGAACTCAGCTGAGTGGGATCCCGAGTCAAGGTAACCTCAACCGATGAGCGGGGCCGCTGTGATTCCCAAAGCCGAGTTGCACATCCATATCGAGGGCACGCTCGAAGCGGAAATGGTGTTCGACATGGCGTCACGCAATAGGGTGTCGCTGCCCTTCGCCGACGTCGAGGACCTGAGAGCCCGCTATGCGTTCTCCGATCTCGGATCTTTCCTGGAGCTGTACTACTCCTGCATGGCTGTACTTCGAAGGGAGGAGGATTTCGCCGACCTGGCAAACGCCTATTTGGCGCGCGCCTCAAGTGAGGGCGTGCGCCATGCGGAGATATTCTTCGACCCCCAGGCGCATATGGCCCGGGGGGTCCCGCTCGGTGTCGTCGTGGACGGGCTGAGCGCAGCGCTCGGCGCGAGCGCCAGCCGCTACGGCATGTCGTCCGGCCTGATCGCCTGCTTTCTTCGGGACCTGGGGCCCCAGGCGGCGATGGATACTTTCGACCAACTCCTCGCGCACTCAAGCCCGATAATCGGGATCGGGCTTGACTCGGCGGAGGTCGGGTACCCACCAGCTATGTTCACTGACGTATACGCAAGGGCAAGGGCCGTTGGGCTTCATTGCGTGGCCCACGCCGGCGAGGAGGGCCCACCGGAGTACGTCCGCCAAGCACTGGATGTCCTGCACGTCGAGCGGATCGACCACGGTGTTCGTTCGCTGGAGGATCCGGCTTTGGTTGCGAGGCTCGTCGACGACCAGATTCCGCTCACCGTCTGTCCCCTCTCGAACGTCCGGCTGAAAGTCGTCGGGCGAATGGAGGATCATCCGATCGCGGGGATGCTCGACGCAGGTATCGCCGTCACGGTAAACTCCGACGACCCCGCATACTTCGGCGGCTACGTCGGGGAGAACTATTCGGCTGTCGCAGACGGGGTGGGATTCGACGGCGAGTCTCTGCGAAAGCTGGCTCGCAACTCCTTCGACGCGGCGTTCATCGACCACTCGCTCCGGCAGCGCTACGTAGATGAGTTGGACGGAGCCGTTGGCTAAGGTTACCGCGCCCGCAAACGCCGGACGCGAACCGGAGAACACTGAACCAGGGGGAGACTTCTTGACGATCGATCCGCACTCAGACGACTGGCATCGCTACGTCGGCTACCAGATATACCCGCGAAGCTTCGCCGACTCCAACGCGGACGGGATAGGGGACCTTCCGGGCGTGCTCCGCCACGTCGATCACCTCGAACGACTCGGGGTCGATTTCGTTTGGATGTCGCCCGTGTACCGCTCGCCTATGGACGACAACGGCTACGACATCAGCGACTACTACGACATCGACCCGAGTTTTGGCACTTTGAGTGACCTGGATGACCTTGTGGATGCGCTGCACTCGCGCGGCATACGGCTGATGATGGACCTCGTCGTCAATCACAGTTCCGACGAGCACCCGTGGTTCCTCGCCTCGCGGTCGTCGCGCGAGGATCCCAAACGCGACTGGTATTACTGGAGGGACCCCCGCCCCGGGTGCGTCGGCGGCCGCCCGGGATCGGAGCCGAACAACTGGGCTTCGCGTTTCTCGGGTTCGGCGTGGGAGTGGGACGAGACGACAGAGCAGTACTATCTGCATCTTTTTTCCAAAAAACAACCGGATCTCAACTGGGAAAAGCCCGAACTGCGAGCCGAGGTCTACTCGATGATGCGCTGGTGGCTCGACCGTGGCGTCGACGGGTTCCGCATGGACGTGATCAGCATGTTGAGCAAGCACCCCGACATGCCCGACGTGGCGCCTGCCCCAGGCTCGCCGTACGGACCGGGGGACCGCTACTACCTGAGCCGGCCCCGCACGCACGAGTTCATCCAGGAGATGAACCGCGAGGTGTTCGCCAGCAGGCCGGGGCATGTGCTTAGCGTCGGGGAAACTCCGAGGGTGACGGTCGAGGACGCGGCCCTTTTCTGCGATCCCGACCGTGGGGAACTGGACATGGTGTTCTCCTTCGAGCATGTGATGGTCGACTTCGTCGCACACCGCTACGACCGGATACCGCTGGAGCTTCCCCGGCTCAAATCCGTCATGGCTTCCTGGCAGGAAGGCTGCGGCGGCAAAGTGTGGAACTCGCTTTACCTCGGCAATCACGACCAGCCGCGCTCGCTGTCACGCTTCGGCGACGACGGCGCGCACCGCGTAGCTTCAGCCAAGACGCTGGCGACCGTCTTGCACCTTCACCGCGGCACGCCGTATATCTATCAGGGCGACGAGATTGGGATGGCAAACGCGCCGTTCTCTTCGATCGACGACTTCCGAGATGTCGAGGTCCTCAACTTCTACGCGATCGAAAAAGCAAAAGCCGACACCGACATGGCGGCGCTCGAAGCCGCGATGTTCGAGCGCAGCCGCGACCAGGGCCGCACGCCCATGCAGTGGGACAGCTCGCCCGCTGGCGGTTTCAGCACTGTGGAGCCTTGGATCATGGTCAACCCCGACTTCTCCGAAGTCAACGTGGCGGCGCAGTCGGAGGATCCGGACTCTGTCATGTCGCACTACATCCGCCTGATCGAGCTTCGCCACGCGGACCCGGTAGTCACCGACGGCGATTTCACGCTCTTGCTCGAGGAGCACCCGAACCTGTGGTGCTTCACCCGCACAAGCAGCGACGGGCAGCTTCTGGTCGCAGCCAACTTCTCCGCTGTCGTCGAGCACGCCGAGATTCCTGTCGACGACGGCTGGTCGAAGGCTACGGTAGTAATCTCGAATATGGCAGACCCGCCGCGAGGCGGACCGTCGGTGACGCTTCGTGCTTGGGAGTCGGTGGTCTGGCGTCGCTGAGCGGGCGCAGCGTGGCAGACTCTGGTGGCGATGCACAACGACCAGACGACGATCGTGGTGGTCGAGGACGACCCGAACATATCGGAGCTGATCTGCCTGTACCTGCGCAGGGACGGCCACCGCGTCGTCTCGGCGCCCGACGGGGAGCGGGGCCTTGCAGCGGTCAAGCGCGAACGACCGGGTCTGGTCGTCTTGGACGTCGGCCTTCCAGGAGGGATGGACGGCTTCGAGGTGTGCCGGCGCATCCGTGCGGAGGGGGCAGTTGCGGTCCTGCTGCTCACGGCGCGCGACGAGGAGATCGACCGGGTCCTAGGATTCGAGCTCGGAGCAGACGACTACGTGACGAAGCCGTTCTCGCCCCGGGAGCTGGCTGCCAGAGTGAAAGCGATCATAAGGCGCGCCGGCGCGGCAGGCCCGACCGGCACAGCCGTCCTCACCGTCGGCCCCATCACGGTGGACACGGGCAGGCGCGAGGCGCTGCTCGGTGGTGCCGCTGTTCCCCTTGCGACAAGGGAGTTCGACCTGCTCGCCTACCTCGCTACCAATCGGGGACTCGCGCTTTCCCGGCGGCAGCTCCTCGACGGGGTCTGGGGCCCGGACTGGTACGGCGACGACCGCACCGTCGACGTCCACATCGGCCAGCTTCGAAAGAAGTTCGGTGCGGATCTGGCTCTCAGCACCGTCTGGGGCGTCGGGTACCGGCTGGACTAGAGCGGGGCTTAGACGATGCGACGGCGCTTGACCGCAGCGATGGTGCTCATGGTCGTGGCGACCCTGCTCATTTCGGGTCTGGTGACCCTGTATCTAGTAGCGCGCTCGAACACGATCCAGACCAGAAACGAACTGGTGAGGGAGGGCGTCGGTCTAGCTGCAGGGGTACAGCAAGAAGCGCTTAACGCCAACAGCACAGACCCTGCAAGGGCCCTGCGCTCCCTTCTCATCGCACTTCGCTCGCCGTTTCGCCTCGACGGGTCCGCTGTGGTCGCCGTGCTTGCCGACGGGAAGGTTTTCGACCCGGTCACGCCCCGGGTGAAGGCGACTCTCCCGCCCGGGATAACCGTGTCGAGCCTGGACGCCCCGGCGCTCTACCAGCTTCGTACGGTCTCAGGAGAGACAGCGAAAGGAGTCGTGTTCGCGGCGGTGCCCTACAAGGCGTCGATCCTCATCCTCGGCCAGGTTCGCCAAGTGGTCCAGGTGGTGGTCCTTACCCGTACGCCGCCGAGCGCCTGGTCGACCGCGGGTGCCTGGTTCGTCGTCTCGTCGCTCGTGATCCTCGTGGTAGCAGGGATCGTCGCCTACCGGCTCGGCCGGCGCTTCGTAGCGCCGATCAGGGCGACCCAGCTCGTCACGAGTCGAATCGCGGCGGGCGACCTCGACGCGAGGGTAGTTTTGCCTCCCCACAGCCAGCGCGACCCGGAGCTCACGGAGCTCGCTACTTCGGTAAACGCAATGGCGGAGGGTCTCGATCGTGTGCGCGCAGATGAGCGTCGATTCCTGCAGTCGGTGTCGCATGACCTTCGAACCCCCCTAACGTCTATTCGGGGCTTCGCAGAAGCCATCCAGGACGGGGCCACCGCAGACGCCGTCGCCGCCGCCGGAGTGATAGCGGGCCAAGCACGCCGCTTGGAACGACTTGTAGCCGATCTGCTCGCCCTCGCCACCTTGCAAGCCAGACGTTTCACTCTCGAAACCACGGTGGTCGACTTGGCGGCCGTCGTCTCGGCGTCGGCGGTTGCATTCACGCCCGCTGCTGCCGAGCTCGGCTTGGAGCTGCTGGTCCGCACCCATCCCACCCCGCTGACGGCTATCGCCGACGCCGACCGCCTCGCTCAGGTCACGTCGAACCTGATCGAGAACGCACTGCGATACGCTGCGACGTCCGTCGAGGTCGCCACATCGCCCCCCGGCCCGAGCGCCGGCGAGCGCAACGGGCGGGCGGCCGGTGGATGGGGCGGATGGGTCGAGTTCTCGGTTTCAGACGACGGGCCAGGGATCCCCCAGGAAGCAATCGAGCGGGTATTCAAACGCCTCTTTGCTTCGCGCCCCGGCCCCGACCGTCCTATCGGATCGGGGTTGGGCCTCACGATCGTCGCGGAGCTCGTGTCGGCGATGGGCGGCCGGATTCGCGCCGAGTCGCCAACAGGGCCTACCGGGGGCACCCGTATGGTGGTGTCGCTACCCGGCGGGCCGTTGACCGATACCGACGGCAGCCTCGGGCAGGTCGGGGCAGGGCCCGTCGGTGAAGCCGGCTGACCTTTTTCCCAGGTCGCGGGGCTTTGCCAAGTCGCGGGGCTTTGCCAAGTCGCGGGGCTTTGCCAAGTCGCGGAGAGCCGCCTGGCTGGGGTGCGCTGCTATCACGTGGCGCAAACCTTGAGCTGTGGCGGACAGGTAGCGCCGGGTGGTTTCGAGGCTGGAGTGACCAAGAAGCTCCTGCAGCTCTACGACATCCGCTCCCGCCTCGAGGGCTGCGGTCGCGAAGGTGTGGCGAAGGGCGTGCACCATCGCACCGGCCGGAACGGAGGCCCTGATCCCAGCCCGCACATACAGCTTGGAAACGAGATAGTGGATCTGGTGGACGCTCATCCGCCGGGAGCGGGCATCGACGAACAGCGGAGCGCCGGGATGGGTCAAGGCCTGGTCGGGGAAGCGTTCCTTGCGCTCCGCCAGGTACGTTTCGAGCACAGCGTCGAGCGCCGGGTCGACCGGCACCGCCCGCATCTTCGACCCTTTGCCGACCACCTCCAGTCGCCGAGCACCGCGCTCGCCGGCGAGCGAGCCGAGCGACAGGCCAGCGGCTTCCGCCTCGCGCACTCCAGTCACGCAGAAGGTGGCCACCAGCGCGAGATCTCTCGCCGGCCACGCCGAGCGGCCCGTCGGGTCCGGCTCCGACGCGGCCCGCAGCAGTCGGGTCACCGCGTCCGGCGCCCGGATCGAGCGAGGCAACGTCACCGGCGCCTTCGGCTTGGCGACGCCATCCATGGGGTTGTTTTCGACGACTGCCTCGCTTACCAGGAAGCGCAGTAGCCCGGTCCAAGCGGCGTGAGCACGGCGCACCGAGGAAGCGGAATGATCCGACGCCCAAGAGGAGAACGCCGCCCGGAGCGAACCCCGGTCGAGGTCCGATACGACTACGTCCTCGAAAGTCCCTTTACCTTCGAGAGCTGCGAGACGCCCGCCCACCCCTACGACGTCTCGGCGGTAGGCCGCGACAGTGGCCGGCGACGGTTTCGCCGCACCCATGTAGACCAGCCAGGAGGCCAGGGCATCCGAGAGCGCAGTGTGGCCATCGACACGGCGGCGCGGGGTAGGTGTCAACACGCACAAAGATAGACCTATGCAGATCCCCCCAGTCGACGACACCGCCCTGCGAGCCGACATTCGAAGGATCGTGGGAATGCTCGGCGACACGCTCACCCGCCAGGAGGGCCCTGAGGTCCTCGAATTAGTGGAAAAGGTACGATCCGGCAGCCGTGAGGACCGTGACGGTACCGCCGGGCTCCTCGACCGCCTCGACGTTGCTTCGGCGACCAGGCTGGTCAGAGCCTTCAACTCGTACTTCCACCTGGCCAACGTCACCGAGCAAGTACACCGGTCCCGCACCACCCGCGGTGGCTGGCTAGCCGAGATCGTCGAGGCCGCCCGAGGCGAAGGCCTCACCGACGACGACCTGCGGGCGATCGCGTGCGCTGTCGACTTGCGGCCGGTGTTCACGGCACATCCGACCGAGGCGGCACGACGCACCAAGCTGGTGCAACTCGCTCAGATCGCGGAGCTTCTCGGGTGCGACCCCGACGAACAAGTTGACGCCAAGCTGGCGAGGGCGGTCGAGGTGCTCTGGCTCACCGACGACCTGCGAGTTGCGCAGCCCGACCCGTTAGACGAGGCCCGCAACGCAGTCTTCTACTTCGACGAGCTCGCTCGGAACGCCGTGTCGGAGGTGCTCGACGAATGGCACTCGACGATCGGAGGTAACGGATTCGACCCTTGGTCGACCCCGCTTCGATTCGGATCGTGGATCGGTGGCGACCGGGATGGCAACCCGAACGTGACTCCCGAAATCACGCTCGACGTGGTCCGCCTCCAGCACGTGCACGCCGTCAACCTCGCCGTGGCGACCGTCGATGGCCTGAGGGGCCAGCTCGCGATGTCCACTCGACTCCAAGACGCCTCGAGCGAACTGCTCGAATCGATCGCCGCCGACCTCGAGGCGCTGCCGGAGATCGAGCAGCGGTACCTCCGGCTGAACGCCGAGGAACCCTACCGTCTCAAGTGCATCTGCATCAGCCAGAAACTTCGCAACACGGCCCGACGGGTGCAGACCGGGTCCGCTCACCAAGCGGGCCGAGACTACCTGGACGGAGGCGGTGTCCTCGCCGACATGGCGCTCATGCGCGACTCGCTTCACGCAAACGGCGGCGCCTTGATAGCTGAGATACTCGACGGGCCCGCCCGGAGCATCGCGTGCTGGGGCTTGCACCTGGCTGCCCTCGACGTCCGTGAGCATTCCGAGGCACATCATCTGGTTCTTGCCGAGCTGTACAGCCGCCTCGGGCAGCCTTACCGTGAGCTGGAGCGCCCCGCCCGCCTTGACCTCCTCAGCGCAGAGCTCGACAACCGGCGGCCGCTCGCCGCAAAGCCCCTACCACTCGGCCCGACGACGTCACGGGTATTCGGGGCGTTCGAGGCGATCGCCACCACACAGGACCTTCTCGGGCCGAAAGCCGCCGAGACCTACATAGTCTCGATGACCAAGGGTGCCGACGACGTCCTAGCCGCGGCCGTCCTGGCGAAGGAAGCCGGTCTCATAGACACTGCTTCGGGCGTGGCGAAGGTCGGCCTCGTACCGCTGCTCGAAACCGTCGAGGAACTTCGAAGCGCTGCCCGCATCGTCTCCGAAATGCTCGGTTCGGCTTCGTACCGTTCGATTGTCGCGAGCCGCGGTGACGTGCAAGAGGTGATGCTCGGCTACAGCGACTCCAACAAGCAGGCGGGGATAACCACGTCGCAGTGGGAGATCCACAAGGCGCAGCGGGCTGTGCTCGAGGTGGCGGCATCGCACGGCGTGCGGGTCGTGTTCTTCCATGGCCGAGGCGGCACAGTCGGGCGAGGCGGCGGGCCCACACACGACGCGATCATGGCCCTCCCGCCTGGCAGTATCAGCGGGTCGGTAAAGATAACCGAGCAGGGGGAGGTCATTTCCGACAAGTACTCCCTCGCTGCCCTCGCCAAGGAGAACCTCGAGTTGATGCTCGCGTCCACCCTTGGGGCGACAGCGCTGCACAGCTCCCCGAGACTCCGCCACGGCGAGCTTTCGCGCTGGGGCCCAGTCATGGACACGGTGTCGGCGGCGGCGTTCGAGGCCTACACGAACCTCATCGGTGACCAGAAACTCGCCGAGTATTTCACCGCCTCGACACCGGTTGACCAGCTTGGTGCGCTGCACCTTGGATCGCGGCCGTCCCGGCGGCCCGACGGCTCGGCCGGCATCGACGGCCTCCGGGCAATCCCGTGGGTGTTCGGATGGACCCAATCTCGCCAGATCGTTCCGGGCTGGTACGGGGTCGGCGCAGGCCTTGAAGCCGCTCGGCGGGCTGGCTTGTCAGGCGCGATAGAGGAGATGCGAGACGGCTGGGCGTTCTTCTCCAACTTTCTTTCCAACGTCGAGATGACGCTGGTCAAAACCGACCTTGGTATCGCGCGGCGCTACGTTGAGAGCCTGGCCCCCCCAGACACGTGGCACCTCTTCGAGATGATCGAGGCGGAGTACGCCGCGACCGTGAAGGCGCTTTTGGAGGTCACCAGGCAGGATCAGCTGCTCGAACGGGCGCCGGTGCTGCGCCGGACCCTGGCTGTCCGAGACTCATACCTGACGCCTATCCACGACCTGCAGCTGTCGCTACTTCGCCGCGTTCGCGCAGCCGAGCGTAGCGGCGCCGGAGACGACGGCGACGGCGACAGCGACAGCGACAGCGACAGCGACAGCGACAGCGACGTGCAGCGTGCCCTGCTGCTGTGCGTGAACGGCATAGCAGCGGGGCTGCGCAACACTGGGTGACGGTCCGGGCGGGGCGTGCCGTCCGGGCGGGGCGTGCCGTCCGAGCGGGGCTGACCGTCCGAGCGGGGCGTGCCGTCCGAGCGGGTCTGAAGTGGCGTGGCTGGGTCGGCGCAGGAGGTGTTCGATTTGGTCAGGATCTTTGAGCGGCGGACACAGCCTGACCATTTGAAGCGTTTTTTCGCACTTTTTGGTACACGATCTTCGTTCGCAAAAAAATCCTGTACCAGCCCTCGCTTAGAAAACGCACTTCTTGGTACAAAACTTTTTCAACTTGAAGATCCTGACCATTTTTGACGGTTGCGGGCGGGCGCAGGGACGGTTCCAGCGGGTTTGGCCCTCCCTACCGAGCAAGGGGCGACATTAGGACGGACCCTGCCATCAAACGTGACGGGAGCCCTCAACGAAGTAAAATAAACGGTGTTAAGTTATTGTGTCGCAAGGCACGCGCAACGGTGCAAGGAGCCGCCCGATGACCCCTGTGAACTCAGCCCCATGACCTCAAGCAAGCTCCAAGTGGCCGTGGATGCAGACCGCTGCCAGGGGCATAACCGGTGCTTCGCCATCGCACCGGAGATCTTCGACGTCGATGAGCTGGGCAACGCTGTAGTGATCGGGGACGGGTTCGTTGACGACACCTTGGCAACGAAGGCGCGAAGCGCCGCCTCGAACTGTCCAGAGTTCGCTATCACCGTCACGGAGGTAGGGCAATGAGCGGACGGCAAACCCCGGTAGAGAACTGGGAGACGGACTTCGACCACACCGACCCCACCTGGGTGCACGACCCCTACCCGATTTGGAAGGACCTCCGCGCTCGCTGCCCGATAGCTCACAGCGACCGTTACGGCGGTACCTGGTTTCCGAGCACCCACGAGCTGGTCTCGGAGGTGGCCTACGACACGGTGCACTTCACGTCGCGTGCGGTAGTCGTGGACAATCTACGCCCAGGCGAACTGGACCTTCCGGCGCCAATCGGTGTCGCCCCGCCGATAACGTCCGACCCGCCGTTCCACGCAATCGCCCGCCGGATGCTCCTCCCGGCGTTCGCACCGAAGAAGATCGCCGCTCTCGAACCGATGGTCCGCAAACTATGCCGTGAGCTTCTCGACTCGACGTCAGGTAAATCGCAGTTCGACGCAGCAGACGACTACACGCGCCACATCCCGGTCGGCGTGATAGTCGGGATGCTCGGGTTCCCGCTCGAGGACGCCGACATCTTCCGTCAGTTCATCACCCAGGTTCTCGAGAAAGTGGACATGCCCGGCGAGGAGCGCCTCGACATGTTCATGCAAGGAGAGATCGAGACCTACCTCGACAAGCAGATCGAGGCGCACCGGGCGTACCCCCGCGACGACCTCACCTCGTTCCTGCTCGACGCCGAGATCGACGGGAACAAGCTCGCGATTGAACACGTACGCGGGACGATGATCCTCCTCATGGTCGCCGGGATCGACACCACCTGGTCGGCCATCGGCGCGTCCCTGTGGCATCTAGCCAACCACCCCGACGACCGGCGCGCTCTCGCCGCGGACGTGTCGCTGTGGCCGACAGCTATCGAGGAGTTCCTACGTGCTTATGCGCCGGTGACTATGGCGCGTCTGGTGATCGACGACTTCGACTTCAACGGGGAGCGCCTTCACAAAGACGACTGGCTTCTCCTGCCGTTTCCATCAGCGAATCGTGACGAGAAGGTGTTCCCCGACGCTGACCGGGTCATCCTCGACCGTCAGGAGAACCGCCACTCGGCGTTCGGGCTCGGTATCCACCGCTGCCTTGGCTCCAACCTCGCGAGAATGGAACTCCGAGTTGCCCTCGAGGAATGGATTTCTCGGTACCCCGATTTCGAGCTCTCCGACCCTGATTCGGTGACATGGTCGAAAGGCCAGGTTCGAGGCCCACGAAGCCTGCCGATGCGAATTCTGGCCTGACAGCTACAGTCACGGGGATGTCAGCAGAACACGATCCAGCCAAGCACAACCCGGCCAGCCACGGTCCTGCAGAGAACAACGCGGCCATCTGGACTGATCAGCGCCAGGTCGCCGACTGGGTAGCAACTTCAGCGGAGCGCGAACGCACACGAAGCGTGCATCGCCAGGTCATGGTCGAACTTCTTCCTTTCGACGAAGCCGACAGCTTCACCTTCGTCGACCTCGGCGCCGGTACCGGGGCAGCGAGCCGGGCGGTGCTCGACCACTTCGCCAATGCGCAAGCGGTCCTTGCCGACTTCTCCCCGCAGATGATGTCGGAAGGCAACGCAGCGCTGGCTCCCTACGAAGGTCGCTACCGCTACGTGACGATGGACCTGGAGCAACCGGGCTGGCCCGGGGACCTTCCGGCCCCCGCCGATGCCGTAATCAGTTCGCTGTGCGTGCATCACGTGCCGGACGAGCGCAAGCGACAGCTTTTCTCCGAAATATGCAACAACCTGGCGCCAGGCGGCTGGTATCTCAACTACGACCCTGTCGGCGCCACGTCACCGGAGATCGCCGATGCCTGGCAGCGAGCCGGCGACCGGCGAGATCCCTCTGCTGCGGCAACCCGTGCGAATCGAACGCCTGAGCAGCTCAAGCGCTGGGAGAACCACATCCGCCACATCTCCCCGCTCGAGCCGCAGCTGCGCTGGCTTGAGGAAGCCGGCTTCGATGCGGTGGACGTGTATTGGAAGGACCTCGACAACGCGATTTTCGGCGGTCGCCGCCCTTGATCGGCTGCCACGAACAACGGTGACGGTTAGGGTCGACTCAGTACGGTGCAACTAGTTTGTCGCTGATGCAACCCAAATCACGCGATCGTTTCGACGACGAGACCTTCATGCGCCTGGCCATCGAGGCCGCTAGTGAGGCGGCATCGCACGGGGAGGTTCCAGTTGGGGCGGTGGTCGTCAGAGGCGCTCTCCTAGGGGAGGCGGTCGTCGAGGGGGACGTCGTCGAGGGGGAAGTCGTCGGGGGGGAAGTCGCCTTGAGTAATCCCGAACGGACTCCGGGAGAGATCGACGGCGACGGGTCTCGTATCCTCGCTGTCGCCGCGAATCGACGTGAGGAGCTGGGCGACCCGACTGCACACGCTGAGATCCTCGCCCTACGTGACGCCGCTTTGAAGCTCGGAAGTTGGAGACTTAACGGGTCGACGATCTATGTCACCTTGGAGCCCTGCCCGATGTGCGCCGGGGCGCTCGTCGCGGCACGCGTCCACCGCGTTGTCTTCGGGGCGCCCGACCCGAAGGCCGGCTCCTGCGGATCGCTTTACAATCTGTGCGTCGACCCGCGCCTCAACCACGAGGTAGAGGTGCGCAGCGGCGTCCTGGCCGATGAATGCTCCACGATGCTCTCGGAGTTCTTCGCGTCAAGGCGCTGAGCCGCTAGGTGCGGCGAACCACAATGCGGCATTCCCGGGTATCACCATCTCGGGGGCACCAGGAACTGCGCCGCCAGGAGCAGCGGCGCCAGGAGCGGCGCCACGGCCAAGCTCGAAACTCGCAATCACGACAGGGCCGACGGCGATAGCTTCGGGCGGGATCTCCTGCGGGTCGTCTGAGCAGTTGACGACGCAGCAGAATCGGCCACCCCTCGCGAAGGCAACCACGCCCGGCGGACCGTCCAGCCACTCGAGTCCGATGTCACTTCGAAGCGCGTCGAGCTTTGCTCGCTCACCGATTGCGCGGCGGTAGAGGTTGAGCGTCGACCTCTCGTCGGCGTTCTCGGCCTCGACCGAAAGCTTCGCCCACGAGGAAGGCTGCGGGAGCCAAGCTTCGCCCGTGGAGAATCCGAACGACGGCCCATTCACGTCCCAAGGCAACGGCACGCGGCAGCCGTCCCTGCCTCGGACCTTGCCCCCGGTGCGTATGAAGGTCGGATCCTGGAGAACCTCGTCGGGCAGGTCGAGCACTTCGGGCAGGCCGAGCTCTTCGCCCTGATATAGGAACACCGCCCCGGGAAGCGCAAGCATGAGCAGGAGCGCGGCACGCGCCCGCTCGACACCCACCTCGCCTCCCCCGTATCTCGTTGGGTGCCGAACGACGTCGTGATTTGACAGCACCCATGTCGGGATAGCCTCGACCTCCGCTAGGTTCGCCAACGTCGACGAGATCGTCTCGCGGAATGCGTCAGCGTCCCAATCGCATTTTAGGAAGTCGAAGTTGAACGCCATGTGGAGCTCGTCCGGTCGCAGATAACGCGCCAGACGGCCCGGGCCTTTCACCCACGCCTCTGCTAGGAACACCCGCTCCCCTGGATAGCTGTCCAACACCTTCCGCCAGCGTCTGTAGATGTCGTGCACGCCGTCACGGTCCCAGTAAGGGTGATCGCCGTCCGCAATGGCGCTTCCAGTACTGTCACTTTGTGGTGTCGGCCCGTCGTTCGATGCTAGGGCAGCCTCGTCTAGGTCGGGTAGATCCGGGTGCTTGACCATCCCGTGTGCGACGTCTATGCGAAACCCGTCGACTCCTCGCTCCAGCCAGAAACGCAAGACCTCGTCGAAGTAATCCCTCACCTCTTCGCTTTGCCAGTTGAGGTCAGGTTGGCCTGGAGCGAACAGATGGAGGTACCAGTCGCCATCCACGTCGGATACTCTGCTCCACGCCGGTCCGCCGAACACGCTTCGCCAGTTGTTCGGCGGCTCGGCGCCGCCCGGGCCTGACCCCGGCCGAAAAATGTATCTGTCCCGCTCTTTGCTGCCCGGTCGCGCATAGAGCGCCGCCTGGAACCACTCGTGTGCCGACGAGGTGTGATTGGGCACCAAATCGACGAGGACTCGCATTCCCATAGCGTGAGCCTCATTCAGCAGTTCGTCGAAATCCTCGATGTCGCCAAAAACCGGGTCGACGTCGAAATAGTCGGCCACGTCGTAGCCGCCGTCTTCTTGTGGTGACCTGTAGAAAGGATTGATCCATATTCCGTCGACACCGAGACCCCGGATGTAATCGAGGCGCGACCGCACCCCGGGAAGGTCCCCCACCCCGTCGCCGGTCGTGTCGACAAAGCTGCGCAAGTAGACCTGATACATCACCGCGTCCTGCCACCAGGGGGCCGGCCACTTCGAGCCGGACGATTCGCTAGTGTCGGCTACGCGGTCCGAAGATATTCGCTGACGCTGCTTGTCGTCGCCCATCGCATAGACGCTAGCTTCCAGTCGCGGTCGCGCCCACCTGCCGGTCTCTCAGCTGTTCGCACGCCAGTACAGACCTGCCATCGCGTCGAACACTGAGCCCCCGCTTCCACGCCGCATCTCCAGGGTCGCCCCAAGATCCCGGTAGACGGCGCGCACATTGACCGCCATCCGCTCGGCGTCGGTCCACCCGGAATATGGCCCCGTGCCGATATCAGCCGCCGCCTCGGGCGCGCTCAACCCGGAGCGGAAACGCTCCCCCGCCTCGGCGGTCAACCACTCGAAGTAGCCGACCAGGTCGTCGAGCACTGAGGGACCAGCCAAGGGGCCGTGACCCGGCACGATCACCGACAAGTCGAGGGATGCAAGCCTCTTGCAAGCATCGACCCAGTTCGCGACCGGCCCAGCCCACACGATTGGGTGACCTCCGTGGAAGACGATGTCGCCGGTGAAGACAACCCGCTCGTCGGGTAGGTACACGATCACGTCACCGCCGGTGTGAGCCGGGCCGACTTCCATCAAGGCGACCCGCCGGTCGCCGACGCTAAGTTCGAGCTCTCCGTCGAAGGTCGTGCTCGGCGCGACGGGCTCGATGCCCTCAAAGTCAAAGACACCGAAAATCCGCTCCAAGAACCGCCCGGTGGCCCCCATCTCAGGCGTGTGAGCCATCATCTCGGCGAGCTCGGACGCCGGCGACTTCGCCATCTCCTCGGCGCAAGCCGTGGACGCGATGATCTGCGCCTCGGCGAGCAGCGAGTTCCCATAGCAGTGATCGCCGTTGGCGTGAGTGTTGACAACCGTCGTGATCGGGGCATCCGCGGTAGCCACCCTTCGCAACTCGGCGAGCATTTCCGCCGTCAGTTTCAGGTCGAAAAGCGTGTCTACGAGCAGTGATCCCGCTGACCCGTGAACCAGGCCGGCATTGGACCATCCCCAGCTGCCGTCCGGCTGGAGGTAGGCCCACACGCCGTCGGCGACCTCCACTGCCCCTTTCTCATATGGCGAACCCATTGCCGAGACGCTAGCCCACCGATTTTCCACGGTGCTAGCGAGGGCGTAGGACGGTGTAGGCGGGGACGAGTGTCTGTCGTGGGCTAACGATCCGACTCTAGTATGCTCTCTGCCGTCCGGAGGGGTGCGAGAGCGGCCGAATCGGACGGTCTCGAAAACCGTTGTGTCCAGTGGGCACCGTGGGTTCAAATCCCACTCCCTCCGCAAAAGGGTCCTTCCGACAGGTGGACCCTATAGTGACGAAGCTCCGGTCCGGCGGCCCTTTCCGGGTCCCGGGCCAGGGGCCATAGTCGCGCAGTTCGGAGATAGCGCTGCAGCCCAGCCGATCGTTCGCCCTGCCCGCTAACCTCGGCGAGCCCTGCCCCATAGGAGGCGGCCGACACCTCCGACGACGATCACAAGAAGAGTCAACTTGATGACAGTCCAAAAGATGCCGACCACCGCGTCGACCGCCGAAAGCGCAAACAGCGCCACGACCAGGATTGCGGTGCCCGCAACCGCGGCCTTGACCATCGAGTGACTGCGTCGGGCGGGTTCTATGGACATTCGACACCTCCGAGCCGGAATTCGACCTTTTTCAACAGTACTCTGAAGTGTGGTCCTGGTAGGAGCGGTCGTATTCATCGCTTCTGAGATCGGCGCGTTCGTCGCTGTTGCGTCCCAAATCGGCGTCCTATGGGCACTTCTGATCCTATTTGGGGTGAGTGCCCTTGGTCCGGTCATAGTCCGCCGGGTGGGACTTGGGGTCATCGCCCATACGCAGCAGCGCTTGGCGGCCGGCGGACTTCCGACTGCCGAGATAATGGACGGCTTCGTGGTCCTCCTTGGGGGCGCCTTTATCGCCATCCCAGGCTTCGTTGGCGACGCGATCGGCCTCAGCCTCATGCTCGCCCCGGTTCGCCGACTCGTTGTTAGGCTTGTCGGCAACCGCCTCGCGGGACAAGTGCACCGCTTCCCCTACGGCGCCTCGGGGGTCGTTGACGGCCGGTCGGGGGTCGTTGACGCCCGATCGTGGGAGCCCGATGCCCCCGGAGGTTCGCTGGAACGCCCGAGCGACCAGACGCCCTCCGACTGATCCGCGACCCTTACGAGGCGATGCACGCGTGCCCGGGTGAGCCTCCAGTTGAAGAATCACCCGGGCGCGAAGCGGGCGTAGCCGCGAGGCCAGGTCTTAGCCGGGCTGCCAATTGTGGGGTAGCCGGCGCGTTGGATCAGGCAGCAGCCCCGCTGGATGCGGGAGCCGCAGGCGGGGGTCCAAACCCGAACGCAGTCCTGCTAGCGCCGATCTTGGTGACGTCGGTTATAGACGTCGCCGTTTCAGTTCCAGACTGCGTCACAGCGCTGATTCGTACCGTGTCCTTAGCCGCGACTGCGCCGATCCCGTTCGCCTGTGAGTCGACGACAGTCGAGGAGGTAACAGCGTAGGTGTGGCTGTAACCGTCGGCGCTCGTTACCGTGATGGAAGTCGACGACGCAGAGTTGACGGTCCCAACCTGGCTCTCGACCGTCTGGTAGGCGCCCGAGGCGGTCTTGACGGTGTACACCCCGTGCAGGACGTCGCCTCCCATCATCGGGCCGCCGAAGCCGCCGAAGCCGCCGGGACCGAAGTGGCCGGGGGTTCCGAGGGGCGCCGGTGTGGGTGTCGAGCCCGAGGAGCTGGACGAGGAGCTGGCCGATGACCCAGAGGAAGTCGACGTCGCCAGCGACGCCGACGAGCTGTGAGTGGAAGGAGAACCAGAGAGAGCGAACGCTGCGCCGGCACCCCCGAAGCCGAGGAGGGCGGTGAGGCCCACGGTGGCCGCCGCACGGGACATTTTCCTCTTCGGGCGTTTAGGCGCCTCGAAGGGCTGATCGTAAGGCTGATTGGTCATTTTTTTACATCCTTTCGTAGTTGCATTGGACGTCGGCCGGCAGCACCGGCACCGCTTCGACAACTCGATGATCGTTCGCAGCCCTGAGCGCGGACTTAGACATCCTTTGGGATCCTCTGGCTTTCGCCTTGGAAAAGCCTTGGAGAAAGGGGCCCGGAATCTATGTGGGCGCGCCCAGCGGAAGCGCCGGCGGAAAATATGCTGGCTGGGCTGATGTCCCTTCCTCCGCTCTCCTCCAGCTTCACGACGACCTCGATCCAGGCCGAAACGCCGCGGCCGTGACGTCACCGAATCGACTCGGTTGGCTTCGAGGGGGTGCCCGGTACCGTGTTCCGATCCTCGCAGTGACAGCTCTCATCGCTGCACTCTTCGCCAACCTGCTCCCGCCTTTCGACCTGCTCGTCTTCATCCGGGCGGGCCGAGCCGTCCTCGACGGGGTGAGCCCCTACTCCTCCGTCCACTCGAGCACGTTTCTGACGGGGCACGCCTTCGTGTACCCGCTGTTCGTGGCGTGGATCTTCGCTCCCGTTGCGTTGCTCCCGTTGCATGTTGCGGAGGTTCTCTGCGAAATAGCGTCCGTGGGGGCGGTCGTCGGCGGCTGCCGCCTGCTCGGTCGGCGCGAACCGCTCGTGCCGGTCTTGGTGCTTGCGAGCGCCACGACGATCGTCGGACTGCAGATGGGCACGATCAACGCCTTTTTGATGCTCGGTCTCGGGCTGGCGTGGCGATGCAGGGACCGGCATCCGATCCTCGCCGGCGTCCTGATCGGCCTGATCGGTGCGGGCAAGTTGTTCCTGCTGCCGCTCATCCTCTGGCCGTTGGTCACGAAGCGATACCGCAGCGCTGTGGCAGCGTCGCTCACCGCTGCCTCCTTGATCGGGGCGGGGATCATCGTCGGCCCTGTCGGAGCGCGCAGCTATGTTGCGATGCTGGGAGTCCTGGAGCGAAACGAGGTGACCCACAGCTGGTCGCTCGCCTCCATGCTGAGCGCCCTCGGGGTCGCTGTCCCTTCTGCCACGAAGATCGCACCGTTGCTCGTCGCGCCGGGGCTCGCCCTACTTTGGGGCCGGCGGCACCGCTTCGCCGACAAGCAGGTGCTAGGCCTGCTCATACTGGCGAGCCTGTTGGCAAGTCCGATCCTGTGGAGCTCTTATCTGCTCTTAGCGCAGGCAGCGCTTCTGCTCGTTGGGGCAGGAGAACTGACCTTGGCGTTCGCCGGACTCGCAAGCTGGGTGTTGGTAACCCCTGACGTGGCCTCTCCGGTGCGCATCGCCATCGGAGCCGCTCTTAGCGGCGCCCTCTTCGTGGTCATGCTCGTAGCGTCCGGCAAGGGGCACAGGAGCGCTCGATGGGATATCACCAGAGCCCTTCGCAATGAGGCAACCGCTAAGGTCGCCCTCGCTCTGGTAGGCGTCGCCACGCTCGGATACCTCCTCCTTCCCCCGGCCCTGCGGAGTCCTCTCCCGGCCCTCGGGGCCATAGCCGCCGTCGGACTGTTGACGCTCCGTCCTTCAACCCGTTTCGCCGGAAGGGCGCTGCGCTGGGCCAGCCGCAGACCGGGTTGACCGGCTGCGGGTCGTAAGGTCCTTCTCTGCGCCTTGGGACGACGGCTCGTAGTATCGCCGTGCGTCGAGGCCTTCGGGCATGTAACGCTGCTCGACCCAACCGCCCTCGAAGTCGTGGGGATAGCGGTAGCCCTCCCCGTGGCCGAGATCGGCAGCCCCCGCATAGTGACTGTCGCGCAGGTGTGCCGGAACCGGACCCGCAGGCCTAGCGCGAACGTCTTCGAGCGCCGACCAGACCGCCAGTGCTGTCCTGTTGGACTTAGGGGCCATCGACAGGTGAACCACGGCTTGGGCGAGATTCAGCTGCGCCTCGGGGAGACCCACATATTCGACGGCGTGCGCTGCTGCTGTAGCCACAAGCAGGCTCGTCGGGTCTGCCATGCCGATGTCCTCACTCGCGAGCACGACCAGGCGCCGCGCGATAAAACGCGGGTCTTCCCCCGCGACGATCATCCTCGCAAGCCAGTGCAGGCCCGCGTCAGGGTCGGACCCTCTGATCGACTTGATCAAGGCGCTCACTACGTCGTAGTGGTCGTCCCTGCCCCAAGTGATCGCCCTGGCGGAGCGGGCAGTCTCCACGTCACCCAACTTCACGTGGCGTGAGTCGCCAGCAACGGCGATAGCTACCTCGAGGGTCGTGAGGAGGGCTCGACCGTCACCGCCGACCGAGCCGACCAGTGCGTCGGCAGCGTCGGGAGCGATCCTCGCATCTTCGGCAGTGAGTGCCCGCTCGAGCAGGGACTTCAAAGCCGGCTCGCTTAGAGGTTCCAGCCGCAGCAGGGTGGAGCGGGAGAGGAGGGGTCCGTTGACCTCGAAGTAAGGGTTTTCTGTCGTAGCTCCGATCAGGGTGAGAGTGCCGTCCTCGACGCTCGGAAGTAGGGCGTCCTGCTGGGACTTGGAGAAGCGGTGCACCTCATCGACGAGTAGCACCGTCGCGATCGACGTTTCGCCGAGGCGCCCCCGAGCCCGCTCCGTCGCGTCCCGCACGTCTTTGACCCCGGCCGTCACGGCGCTCAGCGCTTCGAATGCGGCGCCGACGGAGTCCGCGAGCAGCCGCGCGATCGTCGTCTTTCCTGTACCGGGAGGCCCCCACAGGATCAGCGACGTTAGGCGTCGGGTGTCGACGAGCGCCCGGAGAACTCCTCTCGGGCCCAGAAGGTGGTCTTGGCCGACGACGTCCTCGAGACGACGAGGCCGCAGCCTGGCAGCAAGCGGCCCTCTCGCTCGGAGGTTTTCTGCCAGCGCGTGCTCGAAAAGGCTCGGCGAAGATCCCCCGTCAGCGGCCGCCGAGGATCGCCGGCCGTCGCTGTTCGCCACGACACCACTGTGGCGCATGGGTGGCCGCCCGCGAAACTCGCTAACTTCGAACGGCTCCACTACCTACGCCTACCGAGGGAGGAGAAATGACTGGAGGTCCACTCGAAGGCCTGAGAGTCGTTGACCTGACAAACGACAGCGGCCGCTTCGCCACGAAGCTTCTTGCCGAGTCAGGGGCTGGCGTTCTTCGTTTGGGAACCGGGACGAGCGGTCCAACGATGATTGACGCTCAAGCCGAAGGCGTAGGGGGCCTTGCCGACTGGTGGTACGACAACTCGAAGGTCCATGCCGCCGTAGACCTAGACACGCCAGAAGGGCGAGACTCGTACCGGGACATCTGCGTGCGCGCTGACCTGGTCATCGAAACGGAACCGCCGGGCCGTCTCGCCGGTCTCGGCATCGATCACGGCGACCTTGCCAGGATCAATCCCCAGTTGGTGCAGGTTTCCCTAACCCCGTTCGGGCGCAGCGGACCGCGGGCGCATTGGCAGACGAGCGACTTGGTGTCTGCGGCACTCGCAGGTGTGATGTCTCTGACAGGACTGCCCGAGAATCCCCTCAACCCTTGGGGGCGTCAGGCCTTCAACGTGGCCGGGTTCGTGGCAGCGATCAGCGGTCTCGCAGCGCTCCGTGCGGCACGGCTTCGTGGTACGGGCGAACTTGTAGACGTCGCGATTCACGAAGCGGTGTGTACGACAGTGGAGCAGCTGATGTTCCAGTACTGGTTCGACGACGTCCTTCCCTACCCGAAAATTGCCGAGCGCCAAGGCTCGTTGCACTGGATTCGCGCGTACAAGGTGGTGCCCGCACGCGAGGGCTGGGAGATGGTCACGCCGACACCGAACGCCCCGGGGTTGCTCAAGTGGATGGTCGAGGAGGGCTTCCCAGATGCCGTCGAACTAGCGACGAGGCCGCTAGCAGAGCTCGTCGCCGACTTGGACAGCGTTATGAAGGTCGTGGCGAACTTCGCGTTCGGCAAGGACGCCGCTGAGCTCTTTCGCGAGGCGCAATCGCGCCACATCGCCTTCGCCGAAGTCCAGACGGTGGCTCAGGTTGCTGCGAATCCCCAACACGCGTACCGGGGTTTCCTCCGCGACGTCGCCTGGGACGGACCGCGGGTGGCTGTACCCGGGCCCGTAGCACGCTTCGACCGGACGCCATCGGCTTCTCCCGCACCCTCTGAGCGCCTCGCCGCCGAGCGGATATACGAGTTCCTCGATGAGCGGTGGCCGCGACGAGCGCCAGTGACCGAAACCCGCGAGCAGGGCGGTAAGCCCCTCGAAGGGCTGCGCGTGCTCGACTTGAGCCACGTGCTCGCAGGGCCGATGTGCACAAGGCTGCTCGGCGACCTCGGGGCTGACGTCGTCAAGGTGCAGACGCAGGAACGGGCCACGACGGTCAACGACCCGACGCACCCGTATTTCTACACTTGGAACCGCTCGAAGCGGGCGGTGACGCTCAACATGAAGCACGAGAAGGCTCCAGACGTCATCCGCAAGCTCGTCTCTGCGAGCGACGTGCTCATCGAGAACTTCTCGGCTGGGGTCCTCGACCGCTGGGGTATCTCATACGAGGACGCCAAGAAGTGGAATCCCCGGCTCGTATACGTGACGATGTCAGGGTGTGGCCACAGCGGCCCTTGGTCCAACCTGGTCACCTACGCTCCCACGATCCACGCCCTTTGCGGACTCACCTATCTGACGAACCCTCCAGGACGCGGCGACATCGGTCCGGGCTTCTCGCTGAACGACCACGCTGCGGGACTTTCTGCGGCCTTCGCCATCCTGGCAGCCCTCGAGGAGCGCGACGGAACTTTCAGCGGCAGCGGCAGCGGCAGCGGCCAGCACGTCGACATCTCGCAGATGGAGACTGGCGGCTACCTGATCGGACCGGCACTGGTAGATTTTCTCTCGAACGGCCGGGAGGCGCAGCCCGCCGGTAACGCCGACTTCCTCGACCCGATGGTTCCAAACGACTGCTACCTGGCGGCCGACGGGGTTTGGCTTGCGATCTCCTGCCGGAGCGACGAGGACTGGGCTCGGCTCGTGTCGGTTGCCGGGCTCGAAGCAAGCGATTCGATGGGCACCAGCGCAGGAAGGGCCGTCAGAAGGGCAGAGGTCGACGAGCTCGTCACCAACTGGGTCGCCTCCACGGACGCCGAGCGTGCTCAGCAGCTGCTCCAGGAGGCCGGGGTGCCAGCAGGACGGGTCCAGAACGCCGCGGACCTCATGTCTGACCCGCAGCTTCGCGCCCGAGACATGTGGAGGACCATCGAACACCCAACCTTCGGCACGCGACCGCATGACCGCTACCCCGCTATCTGGAGCCGCTCGACGCTCGAGCCGTACCGGCGAGCCGCCGCGTACCCGGGGGAAGACAACTTCGAGGTTTATCCGGATCTGCTCGACGTCGACGAGGCCGGCGTTGCAGAGGGGATCGGCGACGGGCTGTTCGCCTGAGCCGCCCTTCCAGGAATCCGCCCCGTTCTATGATTGCACCTATGGTGCGCTTCGCAGAGCTGGCGAGGGGCTTTCCGGTTTGACTGTCCTCGTGGTCGGACTCACGGTAGCGGTCGGCCTCCTCGGCGTCTTGGTGGCGGGCCTGCTACGCGGCCACGCCGAAATGCTCCGTGCCTTGCACCAGTTGGGTGTAGATATGGATCCGGGACGCGAACGCCCGGGACACTCCGCTGATGCCGGGTGGGTCGGGGTCGGTGCCCCGGGGAGGGATGGACCTCCGGGGATCAGGCCGACTCCCGAGCGGCCAGCCGACACCGACGTCGTCGACCTGACCGGGGTCACCCCACGCGGAGACGCAATCAGCTTGGCAGTCGCCGGTGTGCGCCACGACACGCTGATCGCTTTCCTGACCTCCGGTTGCGCTACCTGCCGTGGATTCTGGGACACCTTCAGGTCCGCGTCGGTGCAAGTTCCGGGGGGCGCCCGCCTAGTGGCGGTGACGCGTGGTAGCGAGGCGGAGTCGCCTGGAACCGTCGCCAACCTTGCCGGCGACCTGCCCGTCGTCATGTCGAGCGAAGCATGGGAGCACTACGACATCCCCTACGCGCCGTACTTCGTCTACGTGTCTGGTCCGGGCTCACGTGTGGTCGGTGAAGGAGTCGCCGCAGGGTGGGAAGAGGTGAAGGTCCTTGTGGCGAACGCAGTTGCGGACGGCACGACGAGCCCCATCGTGCGCGGTCGAGCCCGCGCCGGCCGGTCTAGCGCCGACCGGCGCCGAGACGACATAGTCGACCGCCAGCTGCGCAGCGCAGGAATCGAGCCTGGAGACCCGAGGCTGTACCCGACCTCGATCGCGGACAGCGCAAGCGGAGAATGACCGCAACCGTC
>JAJZDJ010000173.1 GCA_021828685.1 Actinomycetes bacterium
ACGTCAGGGTCGGATACCTCCTCGGCGCACCGGCGCAGCTCCTCACCAAGCTGTGAGGCCGGCGACCAATGTCGCCAGCCACTGAGCTCGGAACCTCGATCCGACCATCTGCTCATCCCCACGTTGACGCGTCCCCACGCCACCGTGAGTACCCCCGCAGATGATGGCGATGTCAACGCGCCAGGGGGCTATAGAAGACGAGGGGGTTGCCCTTGTGGTCATACACCACGGCACGGCGCTCATGTGCGTCGTTGTACGGTCCCTTGACGATAGCTCCGCCGTCAGCCTCGACAGCGTGCGCAGCAGCGTCGACGTCGGCGGTCTTGATACCGACGACGACTCTCCCGGGCAACGGGTGATCCACTGCGGTCGCCAGAGCTATGGTGATGGATCCCCCATCAAGGGCGGCGTAGTGGGCTCCGTCGCGAAACTTGAGGGCCATCCCGAGGGTCTCGGTGTAGAACCGGATCGACTCATCGAGGTCGTCAGTTGACAAGATGACCATCCGCACGTCGTTGTCACTCAATAGTGCCTCCCTTGGACGGGCAATCCTAGCGGGAGTCCGATGCCCTTGAGTTGACCAGCCAGCCAAGGGCAGGCATCCTGCGCTCGACATCGGCGAACAGCGACTCGACATCTGCGGGCGTGCCCGTGTCTACCCGAAACGCCGACGCCTCGACACCCAGGGCCCGGATCTCGTCGACCGTCGCCTCGGCTGCCGTCGCATCCTTGCGGTAGCCGACCGCCACGGGTGTCCCGCCTCGCTCGACTAGAAGTGCCGTCGCCCGGCCGATCCCCCGGCTCCCACCGACGATGAGGCATGTCCGAGCGGCGTCGCCGGTCACCGCCCCCTCCCTCGAGCGAACCCGCCGCTTCCCGCATCGTCGGCAGCGGTAGAAACCGTCTGCCACCCGATGAACTCGTCGGCCCCCTGCACGCCTCCCTCACTGCCGATACCGCTCCCCTTGAACCCTCCGAAGGGACCTCCGGCGTGTTCGGTGCGCCGTTGTTCACCCCGACGATCCCGATCGCCAGGCGGGCCGCCAGATCAGCCGCGTGCCCGTTGTCGGCGCTGCACACGTAACAGCCCAGCCCGAACGGCCAGCTGTTGATCTCGGCGATCACCGCCGCCTGATCCTCGTAGGCGCGGATCGCGGTGACCGGCCCGAAAATCTCCTCGTCCTACATCCGGCACCCGCCGTCGGGGACCTCCACCAACGCGGGAGCAACGAACGAACCTTGACGTGAGACGGCGTGATCATTGGATCGAGTCCGACCTGGTCGTCCATCGGGACGCCGACTACAAGGGCGAGCGAACGCTCCCTGTACGCCTCGACCGGAAGATGCTCTTCGAGGATCTCCGCGAACCGCAGCCCGCTCAGCGGGGCGATAGGAGGGGTTCTGTTCTTCGGGGCTGTCTTCGGCTGGGTCACTGAGTCCGACTATACCGAGGACGTCCTGCCCGGGTCCGACCCTGAGGAGCTCGAGGCCTCTCACGAGAGTTACGCTTCGACAGGGTCAGCACACGGCCACTGACGCAAAGGGGCTCCCCACGATCTTCGTTCTCAAAAGATCCTGTACCAGCCCTCGCTCAGAGAACGCACTTTTTGGTACAAAACTTTTCGGACTTCAAGATCCTGACCATTTTTGACGGCCGAAGCGAGGTTTCCCAACCCCGCACACCCTTACCTGCGCACCTGCGCCCCAACGAACGGACCGACGCAGGACCGACGCAGGGATCGAGGTAAAACGGGCCCAGGAGCTCAGTCTCCAGCTGTCGGCGCCGGCACCGTCTCGTCGACGTGACCCTCGGCATGCGACGCGGTCCCGTTGTGGCCACCGTTAGCACCCGCGTCCGCCGGGACGTCATGTGAAGGCCCGTGGTGGACATCGCCGACCGTGTGGTAGCCGCCGTCAGGGGTTCTGTAGATCACACCGCCGACCGGGCGCTGGATGGGGTGGAAGTCGGTTTGACTCAGACGCTGACAGGCTTTGTAAGCGATCACGAACCCGGCGAGTGGACCCAGCACTGCCAGGTAGTCGAGGATGACGATGATCGCCTCGTAGCTGACATGCAGGTTGTTCGCGAGGATGTCGCTGCCCGACGCCATGGTGAGGACGACGAAGAACACGACCGCGGCGACGCCTACACCGGTCCGGAACGGCTTGTCCCGTGGCCGGTCGAGGAGGTTGTGCGGCCCGTAATCCTTGTAGATCTTCTTGTCGATCCACGGCCAGGCGAACATGATGTTGAGCAGGATCCCCGGCATTAGTAGACCCGGGAAGAACGGGTTGGCTATCTCATGCCCGAACGAGCGGAACTCGAAGTGCGGCCACAACCGCACCGCCCCATCCTGCCAGCCCAAGTACCAGTCGGGCTGCGCCCCTGCAGAGATCGTGTAGGGGTGGTAGGGCCCGTAAATCCACACGGGGTTTATCTGGACGAAACCGGCCAGCAGGAAAATCACGGCCGCCACGAGCATCATGAGCCCGCCCGCCTTCAGCGCGTACTGCGGCCAGATCCGGCTCCCTCGGATGTTCGTCTCGGTCTTGCCGGGCCCGGGAAAGTCGGTGTGCTTTTGATGCCACAGGATCATCAGGTGGGCGGTCAGCAGCCCGATGATGAGCAGCGGGAACAGGAACTCGTGGACCACGAACAGGCGCGGTATGAGCGACGTCCCAGGAAAACGGCCGCCCCACAGCGCATACACGAGCCATGTGCCGACGAACGGGATGCTCTCCACTATCGAGTAGATCACCCGGAGGCCGGTTCCCGACAGGAGGTCGTCGGGCAGCGAGTAGCCGGTGAAGCCCTCCAAGGCGACGATCTGCCAAAGGAGCAGACCGATGATCCAGTTCATCTCACGAGGCTTGCGGAATGCACCCGTGAAGAAGATACGGGCCATATGGAAAAAGACGGCCGCTAGGAAGATCAGCGCCGCCCAATGGTGAGCCTGGCGCATGATCAGCCCGAAGCGCACGTTGAACGAGATGTTGATGACCGACTGGTAGGCCTCCGACATCCGCTGGCCTACGAGGGGTATGTAGACGTGGCCGCTCGTCGGCGCGTAGACGACCTCCTTGGAGGACGGCACGTAGAACAGCGCAAGGTAGATGCCGGTGATGATCAACACGATGAGCGAGTCCATCGCTATCTCGCCGACCATGAACGACCAGTGGTCAGGGAAGATCTTGTCCAGCACGCTGGTCAGGAACTTCGAGGAGCCGAGCCGTTCGTCTACCGTGTCGGTACCCGAGCGGGCCAGCCGCATACGCTTTTGTGCCGACATCCTCTCTTCTGTGGTGCTCATCGCCTTACCCCCTGTTCCAGAATCCAGGGCCGACAGGACCGCCGCCCGCAGAGCTGTAATCGGCCTGGGCCACGATGTAGCCCTCGGCGTCGACGGCTAACGGCAGCTGGGGCAGACCACGCGGCGCCGGGCCGAAGATCGGCTTGCAGATCTGCAGCACGTCGAAGGTCGAGTAGTGGCACGGGCAGACGAGCTGGTGCGTCACGACGTTGTAAAGGCTTGCCGGGCAACCTGCGTGGGTGCAGATCTTCGAGACTGCGATGATCCCCGTCTTACCGTCGATCGGGATGTTCCATCCGACTCGCTCCGGTGGGGTCTCGTTGGTCAGGTTCCCGAGGTTGAGCAGCAGAGTCGGGGCGAGCGCGTCGTGGACGTTCGTCTCGGGGAACACGGTCAGGATCCCGTTGTAGGGCAGATCCGAGGGCCGCACCGGCTTTCCGTCCAGGGTCACCGCACGAACGCCCTTGCCCCACGCCGTCTTGAACAGGTTCCGCTGGGGACGGGGTCCGAGGGACGCGATCGGGAAGGCGATGGCAATCCCGAACACCCCCCCGACGGCTCCGAGCATCTTGAAGAGGAAAGGTCTGCGCGCCATCGGGTCGAGTCCACGCCCGAGCGACTCGGCAACTGCGACCCTGTCCGCCTCTGAGCTGACGTTGTGATGCCCGCGACTTGCGATGACATCGTGGCCGGGCATCAGGTCACGCGCCCAGAGGAGCATCCCGATCCCAAGGCCACCGAAGGCGAGCCCCCAGCACAGACCGGCGAGCACGTTGTTCGCCCCGTCGACGTACACGACTGCCAGGCCGACGGACGCAAGCATCGTCACGGTCCACGCTGCCGCGATCCGCCGCTCCGCCTTGCGGGCCCCTTTCGGGTCGCCCTCGTAGCGCCAGTGCGTGTCGTCTTGGTCCTTGGGGACGTCGTCGGGCCACGCGTCGCTGGGGTCGATACCGAAGTGACGGGGGTTGCGCCCGAATGGAGTCGGCGGGGTGTCGACTGTGTCGGTCATCCTCTGTTACCTATCATCCGTGCGGCGAACCACAGCAGGCAGAAACCGCCGAGGATAGCAACGAAACCTTCGGCTACGGGACCTATCCTCCCGATCGCAAAGCCCCCAGGATTTGGTGCGTGGTGTAGATAGATCACGTACTGGGCTATCGCCGAGATCTGCGCGTGGGAGAGTTCAGTGAAGATCGGCATCGGCTTCGGACCGACCAGCGGGGCTTCGGCGACCTGGGTGATGTTTGCATTGTTGAGCGAAGGGATGACGTTCCCATTCGACAGGATGTTCCCCGACCCGGCGGCCTGGTGGCACTGAGCGCAGTTGATCGAGAAAAGTTGCTGTCCTTCCGAAAGCGTCACGCAGCCCTTCTCGCTTTGCGCAGCGAGCGTCCCCTGGTTGGCACACAGTGGCTCGACGCTCGGAATGGTCGGCCCCGATCCCCCGATTCCCGTGATCTGGGGTAGGGCGTTGATGTAGGCGTCGAGCTCACGAATTTGTGCTGGGTTGAAGAACGCATGGTGGCGGATCGCCTCGTTGTTCGCAGCGTTGAGCGGCATCCGGCCGGTCGTGAGGTAGAAGTTCGCGGCTGCCGCGCCCTTGTCGACGAGCGCCGGCGCACCACCCACCACCCCGCCTTCACCCTGGTAGCCGTGGCAGCTTTGGCAGTGCTCGGAGTAGAGGACCGCACCGGCCGCTATGTCGTTCGGGTTGGTGCTCACCAGCGCCTCCTGCGCTTTCGCCGTGGACTGAGTGAGCGTCAACACCGAGAAGGCGACCAGGGCAAGGCCGAACAGGATGAAAGGCCCGATCAGTACGCGGCGGTTTCGTAGATTTTTGAGTAGTCGCATGATCATTTCAGGACGAAGATTGCCAGGAACATAGCTACCCATACCACGTCGACGAAGTGCCAGTAGTAGGAGAGCATCTCGATCGCCGGCATCGTTCGATGCCCGAAGCGCGGCGTGCGGATCACCCGCACCCCGACGATGATCATCGCAATGAGACCACCCGCTACGTGGAGGAAGTGGAAGCCGGTGAGGGTATAGAAGGCGGAGCCGTACGCATCCTTGCTGATCGAGAAAGGCCGGCTGAGGTAGTCGGAGATCTGCATGCCCTCGAAGAGGCCGCCCAAGACGAAAGTCATGGCCGTCCAGCCGATGAAACCCCACTTGGAACCCTTGATGGCCCTGTGCACCCCGTACTGCATCGTGAAAGACGACAGCACCAACAGGATCGTCGCCACCAGCACCGGGGGCACGTCGAGGATGTCTCCCTTCGGCGGCCATGGCCTGGTCGCAGAGCGGAGGCTGAAGTAGGCGGCGAAAAGGCCGGAGAAGAACATGAGCTCCGACGCCAGCCAGACGATGACGCCGACCTGCAGCAGCTTCGGCCGGTACATCGACGGATCGACTTGCCTGAGTGTCCCAGTCTCGGGCGCGAGAGGACCGGTGGTGGTAATCGCAGTCACTGTGCCTTATTTCTACACAATGGGAGGCCCAAACCCCAAACTGAGCGGCCACCACCCGGATGTACGGCGGAGCGAGAGCCGGTAACACCGCTTTCGGGCTACGCTCGTGAGGATGGCTTCGGGGCCGCTTGCGCCTGCTTCGTTTATCACCGACCCGCAATTCCAGCCGGTCACGATCGTGGTAGTGGCGTATTGCGTTGCATGGTACCTGCGCGGCGTGCGAGCGGTCGCAAGGCGCGGACAGGCTTGGGCGCCCGCAAGGACGGTGGCATTCGTTGCCGGTGGGCTCGTGATCTTCGCGTCGGTAACCTCGGGTTTGGCCGCCCTCGCCGTGTCTAACTTCACGGCCGCCGGCTTTTTGTACCTGTCGCTCGGCCTCGTCGGTCCCGGACTCGTGGTGCTCGGCGCCCCACTTCGCCTCGCCGAGATGGCGTCGGTCTCGCCCGGCGAGCCGTCGACGAGGAGCAGCCGAATCGATTCCCTTCTAGCGAACCGCGCGGTTCGTGCGGTGACGTTCCCCGTCGTCACGTGGGTGATCTATACCGCTTCACTGGTCGCGTTCTTCTTTACGGGTCTGTTCGGCGAGTTCGTCGCCGACCTGTGGGTGCGCCAAGTCCTGACCGCCGTCCTGGTCGCTGTCGGCCTCGGCTTCTGGTGGGTCGTGGCGGGCGTGGACCGCTCGCCGTGGCGACTCGGGTACTGGCAGCGCATCCTCTACCTCATGCTCACCTTCCCGGTCTTCGGGATCCTCGGCATGACCTTGCAGAGCGAGCGCTCACGCATAACTCCGAACATCTCGCTCGCGAGCTTGCACCTGGGCGCGGCGGTTTTGTGGGTGGCCGGGGAGACGGTGGCGCTCTACGCTACGATCTCTGTGTTCGCCCAGTGGCTACGAAACGACGAGAAAGCCGCGCAGAACCATGATCGAGACAGCGAAGCCGCCGCTGCCCGCCAGCTCGCATTGTGGCGAGCTTCCAGAGATGCCGCCGCACGAGCCCAGTAGG
>JAJZDJ010000174.1 GCA_021828685.1 Actinomycetes bacterium
ACACGCCCAACAACTGGCAGCCGAGTGGATGGGCCTGCTCGAGCAGTTCCACGGCGGCGACGAGGACCTCCACGGCTCTCTGTATCGGATGTACGCCGAGAACACCGAGCGAATCGAGGCCCAGCACGGCGGCCCCCCACCCGCCCTGATCGAGTTCATCAAAGCCGCCGCGACCGCACGAAACTGACCGCGAGCCCGGTGGTGGCGGGAGCCATAACGACCGTCACCACCGGGCCGGCCCGCAACGAAATCGGCTGCTGCGTTACTGGCGACGACACCGTCGTCGACGTCCTCCGCCAGACATGAACAATCATCGGAACACCAAACTGGCCACCCTGCAAGGTCAATACCCCCCATGAACGTCTTGAACGCCCGACGCAATTGGGTGGCTCCAGCGGGGTTCGCTTCCGGTAGGCGTGAACAATGCGGTGGCCGCCTGCGGAGGCATCCCCAAAAGAGGCGAGAACAGGTTCGGACGCGATTCGTGCGGTGTCGGGATCGCCGGCTGATCGAGGGTGAGCGGGCGGGATCGGCCCCTTCCAATGAGAGGGGAATAGAGGCGCCTTCTCGTAGATTGTCACGACAGAAGGCCGGCACCGGTGGGTCAACTCCTCGACACTTTGGGGCGTGTCGTGGTCGATAATTGGGGCCATGCGTTCAACGCTGATTCAACAGCACAACGCGGTCCAAGGCTACAACCGGCGAAGAACGGCAAAGGCGCCAGACGAAAAAAGTGCATATGACCAGGGATTCTGCGAAAATCCCTTTAGCGGGCGACCTCAGTGACGACGGCCCAATCTGCGTTAGCAGTGAGTCCGATTCGGCCACTCTCGCACCTCTCCGTGGCACCAACTGTAGCCGAGTAGCGCACTGGCCGCATCCGAGGCCGCCAGGAGAGTTTGCCCAGCTCAGAGCACACTTCAGTTATCAGTGTTTGCCGTGTACACAGGTTGTTCGGCCGACCGGTAAGCAGACTTTTCGTCATATCGGACCACCTCCACGGAGAACATGCCGGGCGATACTTTCCTCTCAGTTTCATCTGTCCGACAGACCTGAGGAGCCCAGCCGATGTCTCGCAGTTATCCCGAGCCGTCCGTACCGAGGGATTTCGCGTGCTGGGTGGTGCGGACGAGCACACAGGTGACGGTCATCGACCGACGCAGCGGGAGCCGCTCGACCCGGCCGGCTGACCGCTGGGACGTGCGGGGCAAGGCGGACGGAGTGCAGTTCTCCAAGCGCTTCGAACGGGCCGGACTCGCCCAAGTCTGGAAGGAGCAGCTCGACCGGGGATTCTCCAGCGGCCTCGCATTCGATCTGAAAGCCCGACGCTTCGTCGCATCGCACCCTTCGGGCGATCCCGTCCAGGCGCCCCCAGCCTCCGTGTTCGCCATCACTGAGGCCTTCTACTGGGCCAACCCCGACTGGGAACCTAAAACCAAGATCCTGGCGGCAGGCGCCTACAACCGGGCACGCAGATGGCTGCTCAACCCCACCGCCCTTCTAGTCGGCGACGAACTCGAAGCCGTCACCGACTACCTCGACAACGCCAGCTTCCTGCCGGCGCACTCCCAGCCCACGCTCACCGACAGACAGCGGGCCGGCCGAGCCTGGCTCGAGGCTAACTCGGCGGCCGCCGACGAAGTCACGACCGGCGACCTAGAAGAGTTCCTCGCGCGCTTCGAGCTCAATCAACGCGACCCCACCAAGAGAGTCGCCCCCGCGACGCTCGTCCGCTTCACCCAGCCGCTGCGGGCCTGCTGGGCGTGGGCGGCGTCGCGAGACGACATCGCCGTGACCCGCGACCCCTGGCCGGCGGTCCGATTACGGCGCAAGGCCAAGAGCAAGACCGCCAAGTCCACCCTACCCGGCAGTCGGCTCACCGTCGACACCGACCTAGTGCTCAGCATCCCACAGGCGATCGACCTGGCCAAGGCCTGCGTCGCACTGGGCAGCTGGGGCGGAATCGTCGAGTGCTACGTCCTCGTGATGGCCATGTGCGGCCTTCGTCCGAACGAGGCAGTCGGATTGGCGTGGGAGGACCTCGAGTTCCCCGCCGACGGCGGCACGGGCTGGCTCACGGTGCGCCGTAGCCGACGGCGAGTTGCGTCTCGATGGCTGGACCCCGAGGAGGACCCCGAATGGGGTCCCCTCCAGGACCGTGACCTCGCAGAATCACGCAGGGTTCCCGTCAACCGGGTGCTCGTCGCGAAACTGATCGGACACCGTAAGCGTTATGGTCAGGACCTGTCAGGCCTTGTGTTTCATCGCAACGGCCACCCCTTCGACCTGTCCGTATTCGACCGAGACGTCTGGCGGCCAGCCCGGACGGCGATGTTCCCGCCCCGCAGCGACCTGCCAGCCGGCGACCCCCGCCAGCCGAAACTGTCACGGCTGCGACGCCACGACCTCCGTCACGCCGCCTGCTCGTGGTGGCTGCGCTCCGGTGTCGACGCCACCGTCTGCCAGCGCTGGTCGGGACATAAGACCCTGTCGGTCTTCCTCGACGTCTACCAGGGCGTCGCGCCCGGGCGAGAAGACGAAGGAATTGCCCTACTCGAGCAGACCCTCGCCGAACCAGTCACTTCTCCAGCCGCTTGAGCCACTCCTCGTACCAGTCGTCGCGGACCCGCACCGCCCCGTTGCGAAGCCGCAGCGTCCGGGGGAAGTCCGGCTGGCCGCGTGAGGACCACTTGTAGGCCGTGTTGACTGAAACCGTTGCAGCCGAGTGTGTACTGGTGACACGTCTCATGCTGCGCCTCTTTCGAGGTTCACCACTCCACGCTTGCAGGCCGGCGTATCCGTGTTCCGCGAGCCATGAGGCGGGGTCGTGCGCAGCGGGCAGCGTCGTAACGACCACCGTTCGACCATGAGCGGTGAACGCCTGCCCGTACCGGCCAGCCGAGTCCCGGCCCGCAAGGTCCCCGTCAAAAGCCAAGACCGGCGCGCTGGGGTGAACGGCAAGGATCCGCAGGAGCTGGAACTTGGACAGCTCTCGCCCGGACTGGGTAACCGGGCAATAGCGGTCCACCTGTCCGCTGCGAATTGCCGCGATAGCGACGGCCGTGACGTCGAGGGTGCCCTTGTAAGGGGAGCCCGCTTGGTGGCCGTGTGCTTCAATGACCGTGTCAGGGCGGGCGATGACGGTGAGCCGGGGCGGGGTTGGCCGGTTGCCATGAGGGCCGTTCACAGCGTCACTTCCTCGCTGGCTGAAGTCGGGGGCGGTCGTGGTGGTGTGACGGTGGCCGTCGCGGGACCACCGGCCTCGGCCGTCGGCGTAGCCGACCACGACGGGCAGCTCCCGGTCGATGGAGGGCCGGGTGTGGATGACGACGCCGAGGCGGGTAACGCCCAGCTCGGCTGCTCGGGTCAGTCCGGCGGCGGCGGCGACGGCCTGGCTGTAGTCGATGGGTAGGGCGACGCCGGCTTCGGTGGTGGCCCGACGCAACCCGGAGGCGGCCCACTCGACCTGATGGCGGGTTACGGGACGGGTTCCGGCCTTGACGGCCCTGTCGTTGAGGATCACGGCGACCTCCTTGCTGGAGGCGCGACCTGCGACCTCTATCCGGTCGCCGCTGGGCGGTCCACGTTATGAGGCTCGGCTATACCGAAGCTCTGGCTACCCGGTCGCCTGGTCGATCTCTGTGACGGTGCGCTGGCGACGTCGGTGGCCACGAAGCGGTTCACTCCCCCCGATCAATCGCCCGAGACAAGGTTGACCCAAGCTGGACATCACGATTGTCCGAAGACTTGTTCGCAGGGCGACCATCCCGGCCTCTCTCCGCCCCGATCGTCATACGTCCGTGATACGGTGATGGGGTGGAGATCGTGGCCCTGTGGGACGAACACAACATCGCCCACGTGGGCCGCCACGCCGTCACCCCCAGCGAGGTTGAGGAAGTCCTCGCCGGCGCTGACACGCTGGCCCAGACCGACGACAGCCACCGCCCTGGCCGGCTGCTCGTGTGGGGCCGCACCACCGCGGGCCGTCACCTCCTCGCCGTTCTCGACTCGCCCAGCACTTCCGGGTCGGCCTACGTGGTCACTGCCCGGCCCATGACCGCCAAAGAACGCACCAGCTACCAGGAGGCACTGTGACCCAGCCTGACTACGACACCACGGCCGACGCCATCGACGCCGCCGAGCACCTCCCCGACCCGACCCAGGTCCGGCGACTCAACCCTGCCCCGACCAACGAGCCCAAGTCGGCCCTGGCCGTCCGCCTCGCCGGCGGTGACATCGACCGGCTGCGGGCCTTCGCCGAGCGTACGGGCGAAGGTCCCACCCAGCTGGCCCGCCGGTTCATCCTCGAAGGGCTCACCCGCGCCGACAGCCCCGCCTCCCCTGAGCTTGTCGCTGCCTTTGCTCGAGCCCTTGAGCGGCACAGCGCCGAGCTCGCCGCCCTGGTCGTCGCCGACCTCAACCTCGCTGCCCGCACCGCCAGCTGACCATGCGCACTGTGACGTCCTCGACGTCGCCGAGCTGCTCTTCGCCCTTTTTGCGGGACAGTCGCGGCTGGCGCACCAGCCGCACCTCATGCTCGTTCGTGTACCGGCGCTCCGTCGGCTTGGTTGATCCCATGACCCATGCTCGCTTCCAAGGTATGGGGTCTTCGCGGATCCCAGTACGGTTCAGACAGAACGCACCGACCGGCGCCGGCAGACCGCCTCGAAGCGGGCCACGCTGAGGCCGCCGGTCGCCACTTGCAGCTCGCGCTCCATGAGCGCCGCCACCTGGCCTCGGACCTCGACAGCACGCGCCCAACTCCGGTAGGCGTCCTCCTAGCGAGACGCCCCCTCGGCCAGCTGCTCGGCGGCCCCGACCAGGCTCGCTTGCATGACCCACCCGCCTACGACTACCACCCGACACGACGCCTACCTTGCCATCGCACGGACCCAGAACCCCAACACCCGCCGCCAAGCGCTTCACCCCTGCCTGTCCGTCACGTTCCAAACCAGGATTTCTGGCTTTACACAGTCGGCATTCGAGGAGGGGGTGCCCCCTGTGCGGTGCAAACGTGACATGGCGCCTGGCCACCGCACGATAACCATGAACGCCGGGATGGGGCCGAACGGGAAGGCCCACGACGACCAATAGATTGCGTGGACCGCCCGACGGCTCCCCGTTAGGGGCGTCGCGTCCGCCCGCTCCGGGACAGGAGCCGGTGGTGATTTCGATACGGCGGATCAGTTTGGGGGGAGGCTTCCGGTATCTGATGGAGTCAGTCGCAGTCGGCGATGGTGCCGCCGGTCGGTCCAACGACCTGTCCCGCACAGAGGCCGCGCCCGGTCCGAACCCGCAGCTACACTGTAGTATCTGTAGTAAGGAGATTTTCATGGCTAAAGGTCAGCCGTTTAGCGTACGCCTGCAAGAGGACACCGAACGGCTCGTCGAGGCCGAGGCCCGACGGACTCGGCGTACCAAGAGCGCTGTCGTCGAGGCCTTCACGGAGGAGACCGCCCGTACCCGACGCTTTCCCGGTATCGCCTTCCGAGGCGACGACGCCCGCCGTCGGGCTTGGGTGATCGGTTCCGGTCTCGATGTGTGGGAGATCATCCACATGCTCGAGGACTTCGACTCGGCCGACGCGCTGGTAGCCGAAACACAGTTGTCGACTGCACAGGTACGGGTCGCGGTGGCCTATCGAGACGCCTATTCCGACGAGTGCGCCGAGGCCATCGTAGAGAACCGCCGGCCGATCGCGGATGTTGACGTCTTGTTTCCCTTTATCGCGGTGGCGGACGCCTGAGCGGTGCGCCTGCTTCTCGACGCCAACCTGTCTCCCAGGCGCATCGGCTCGGCCCTTGAGAAGAATGGCCACGACGTTCTGAGTCTTGCGTCCGATCCCGCATTGGGTGCCCTCGACGACCCCCAGGTGCTCGAGTTGGCGGCTCAGCAGAATCGCGTCCTCATCACCCGCAACTCTCGGGACTTCGCTCCTCTGCTACGGGAGTGGAGCGAAGGAGGCCGCCACCACGCGGGATGCATCTTGATTTGGACGCTCGGTCATCACGAGTTCGGAGCGATCATCAAAGGTGTCACCGGGCTTCTGGCCAGTTATTCCGACCCAAAGCAATGGCAGGATCTCGCCGTCGCACTTTGACCAGGGAGCAAAGCGACTGTCGCTCCACGGCTACCCGTATAACCGGCGATCCGGGACACCTCGTAAGCGTTGATATGGGACGCACATTTTGGGACGGATCGGGAGCCGACGCGATCCATTGCCGCGCCGGGCTGCGGCGCGGATTGCAGGAGCCTGCCAGCCCACTCGACCTTCTTGAACATCCTCGTGCTTGCGCCCGGCATGACCTTGGGGAACGTGGTTGTCTTCCGACAGCGGATCAGCCAAAGGGTCGTGTGCCGTATCGGTGACCCGGCATGATGGACGACGTGATCAGCCCGCCTCGAGAGTTCCTTGTGGGTGCCGTCTTCGGGAACGTTTCGGGCGGCGGTCATCTGCTCGTCGCCCCCGGTCACGATGAGCTGAACGCGGGTTCCCTGACAGGGCACCTCGCCAAGGTGAACTTCGTCCGACATCGCGGTTCCAGGGTTATTGCCTACACGGCTCGCCTACTTCCCCCGTGGATGAACTGCTCGATCGTCGTTTCTGACGGCGAGCGAGCGGTACTGGCCACCTATCCGCTTTGGATGCGGCGAAAGGTTCTATCGGCTCTCCAGGAGAGTGGTTTCGAGGTTGTCCGCAAACTCACGCTGATCGAGCGCGGGTACGAGGCGATGAGATTCTAAAGATCCCGCCGAAGAAGTCCTTTTCG
>JAJZDJ010000175.1 GCA_021828685.1 Actinomycetes bacterium
TCAGGCTGTCTCGGGTGAAGCCTCCGAGACTAGACTTCTCTCGATCGGAATCCCTTCCTGAGCTCGGTCAGACCTGAAGAGCCTTCGGGGGCGGGACGCCCACCCGCGGTGCTGCGACCGCTTGCTCAGGCCATCGGCGGCGTGATACGACGGAAAGCTTGCGAAGCAGGGCGATCGCACCAGGATCGTCGTCGCCGGGCCTGGTCTCGATCACCCCGTCAGCGATCATTCCCTCGATGATCTCGCGCCCGGCGTCGGTGCGCACGAGGGTGAGGGTCCAGTCGTTGAAGGCGCCGATCCCGCCGGTCGCTATGTCGGCGTGCTCCGCGGCGAAGTCAGGGCAGGTCTTGCAGCCCTCGCGGGTCCAGCCGTGACACTCCTTCAAGGAAATCTCGTGGTAGGCGCCGTCGCGCATCCAGACCTGGAGGACTCCTTTGATGTTCATCTTCACGATGTCCGCTCTTGCGAGGCCGTACTTCGCTTCCAAGAGCTCATCGAATATGGCGTCGTCGAAGGTCTTCGAGCACAGCAGGCCTATTGAAAGCGCCAGTCGTCGACCCGGTTTGCCGGCTTTGCGCGACCTCATCATCGCAGGGATGGAGGCCTGGCAGCTCATCCCGACCAGGGCCAGACGCTCCAAGCCTGCAGCGACCGCCTCGGAATAGGCGAGGGTGTTCGCCGAATACGTGTAGCGCGATCCCGCAGCGGCTAGAACTTCCTCGGGCGTGCGGGCGATCCCAGGCTGCGCCTTCCAGGTACTTCCGTCACCTTCCAAAGTCGACACGAGCGCCGCGTCGATCCGGTCGTTGGCGAGGCACCAGATCAAGATCGCAGACACAAGGCCGCCGTCCTGGCCGCTCGAGTGCACCTCGGGGTCGGTGGCCCGGGCGAGGAACACGTCCTTGGCGACGCCGCTCATCTCGTCGCTCGTCCTGGCGCGACCGAAAAGGTAGGTGTCGACTTCCGGCTCCCAGTCCCGAAACCGCGGGCAGGCCCTGGTGCAGCTGGTGCAGCCGCGCTGCCCGTGGCCGCAATCTCCCGGCCCCAGCTCCTCTTCGAGGTGAAATGGACGGTAGACGCCGTTCGTGTCGTCGTATCCGAGGACGTCGTGCGGGCAGGAGATCACACAGCCGGCACAACCGGTACACAATCCGGAGATGACGACCTCGGTGAACAACTCGGCCCACTGTTCGCGCCAGCGGGCCTTGGCCGGTGCGGCTTCGGTAACGGTCATGCCTCGGAGAGTAGCGCCTCGCTTTGCTCCTCGTCCCGGTTCGCTCGTGCGCGGTACCCGGCCGAGGCCACGGGACCGTACCGGGCATGCGCCGGAAGCCACCGCCAAGTCCGCCGGATGTAGTAGCAAAGAACCCGGTAGTCCGCCTGCTCGCGAAGACCCCAGGGAATGGAGAAGCGCCGGCGGACGATCGGGGGAAGGCCGCCTAGGGCAGCGAGGCGCAGGACGGGTGTGATCACGGTCGGCTGGAGGGCACGGGTCCACGACGGAAGGAACTTGAGATCCATGTTCCGGTCGCGAAGGGCGATCTCGATGGCCCTCTCGGCGACCGGGTTCAGTTCCAGCACTACGTCTAGATGTCGATCCCATTCGACTCCGAACGCCAACCTGTCGGGTGGCACCGGGCTCATCGACACCCCGTATCGGCGGTACCACTCCACCCCGTCGAGGTACATCTCCTCCCGGTCGCCGCTCGTGAGCTTCCGCGAATCGAAGCGATCGGCCACCATCTCCGCTGCGTACTGGAAAGTAGCGTGAGCCCACCAGAACGTCGAAGGCTCGAGGGCGTCGTACGGGCGGCCGAGGTGGTCGACCCCGTTGATATAGCGGTGGTAGCCCGAGATCCGTCTGCCGATGCCCTCAGGGTCTGGGAGGTAGATGACGCCGAGAATCTGGGGGATCGACCTGATGATCCTGTCCCAAGGGTCAGTGAAGAAGTTCGAGTGCTCGGCAACTCCGGCGGCGATGGCGGGATGCATGAGCTGCATGAGTCCGCTGGACAACCCGCTGAAGGCGAGACGATGATCGCCGGCATAACGCCAGAGCAGAGACCCCGGTCCGATCGGGCGCGCCGGGAACACACGCGGCGAGGGGGTCTGTCTCGTGAGGGATTCCGCTCTTGTTGCTGGCACGCTCGGTGAAGGTTAGGGCTTGGGATTGTTTATGTGAATCCCGGTACCTTCCCGCCATCATTTCCGAGGTGCCCGCACCACGAGGCGGCAAGGGTTCTGAGTGGGGCGGCCTGTTGAGGAGGCGGAGGCGGAGGCGTCGAGGAGGCGGAGCCGGAGGAGCCGAGGAGGCGGAGCCGGAGGAGCCGAGGAGGCGTCGAGGAGGCGCCGCTGCAGCCCGGGTTTGCCGGCTTTTCGTGCGCCGGGCGGCCCTCCTACAAACGATTGATACTTTATGCCGGCTATAGCTGTACAAAGTATCAATCGTTTTCTGACGCACGTACGCCGCATGCGGTATGCCCGATTTGTCCTGTTCTAGGGCGGCGGGCCGCCCGCTAGCGACACGAAAGGAGGGGGCAGGGCAGGGCTGGCGGGGGAGGACTCGAACCTCCAACATACGGCTCCAAAGGCCGTCGTTCTGCCATTGAACTACCCGCCACCGGGAGGAACCAGCAACGCCTGCATTAACAGCGTCGCGCAAATCGGACCGTGGCGTGGCGCATTGAGGTTTAGTGCTAGCCGCTAAGGCCACCGGCTTGCTAGAAAAGTTGGCGTGCCACGCGACTCACGACTCTCCGCTGTAGTCCTCGCCGCAGGCGAGGGCACCCGCATGAGGTCCGAGCGACCGAAACCGATGCACGCTCTCGCCGGGCGCCCGATGGTCGCCCATGTGCTTCACGCACTATCCGACTTGAGACTCGACCGGGTCGTGGTCGTGGTAGGCCACGGTGCCGATATGGTGACCAAGGCGGTGGGCGAGCATCAGCCGCAGGGGCTGAAAGTGGAGTTCGCCGAGCAGAAAAGGCAACTTGGCACCGGCGACGCGGTGCTGGTCGCTCTCGGAGCGTTCCCCGACGACGACCTCGACGACGACCTCGACGACTCCGATGACGTCATCGTCGCTCCAGGCGACACCCCACTTCTGCGCCCCGAGACGCTTGCGGAGCTGGTCGGGGCGCATCGGGACTCAGCGGCGGCGGCCACGGTGCTGACAGCCCGGCTGACCGACGCTACCGGGTACGGCCGGGTCGCGCGGGACAAGGCGGGCCGGGTCACTCGTATCGTCGAGCACCGTGACGCCACGACGGAGGAGTTGGCGATCGACGAGATCAACACTTCGATCTACGTCTTTCGCAGGTCAGTTCTCGCTCCGGCGATTAGACGGCTCAGGCCCGATAACGTTCAGGGTGAGCTTTATCTGACGGATGTCATCGCAGTGATCCACGACGCCGGCTACCCGGTCGCCTCGATGGTGGTAGCCGACAGTTCCGAGGCTGCAGGAGTCAACGACCGCCTTCAACTCGCTGGCGCCGAGACAGAACTCCGGAGGCGAATCAACGAACGTTGGATGCGCCTGGGAGTCACGATGGTCGACCCGACGGGTACCTACATCGATTCTGCAGTCGAGCTCGCCGCCGATGTGGTCTTGTACCCGGGAACGATCCTGGAGGGAAGGACCGTCATCGAAGCGGGGGCGGTGATCGGTCCGTCAACGCGATTGGTGGACTGCCGGGTGGGAAGGGGCGCCGAAGTCGAAGCGACAGTCGGCTTCAACGCCGAAGTGGCGCCCGGGGCGAAAGTCGGACCGTGGGCTCGGATCGGGCCAGATGTCGTATCCGCAAGACCCGGGACTTCCAGCCCCGAGCCCAACTCGCTACGCTGAACGAACAACGATCGGAGCGCAGGTGAAAGACAACCCACAGCCAGCCAGCTCGCCTCAGGGGCGTAGCGCTTCGATCAGCCTCACTCCGGTACGCAAACTCCGCCTCCTGAGCGGGAGGACGCACCCTTTGCTGGCCGAGGCGGTGGCGGCGCACCTCGACGTGAAGCTCGCCGATCCGAAGCTCGTGGACTTCGCAAACGGTGAGATCAGACCGAGGTTCGTCGAGTCTGTCCGCGGCTCGGACGTGTTCATCATGCAATCGCACGGCCAGACTCCGGGCCGTTCCGTAAATGACTCCCTGATGGAGCAGTGGATCATGATCGACGCAGCCAAGCGGGCGTCGGCGAAGCGGATCACCGCCGTCTGCCCCTACTACGGCTATTCCAGACAGGACCGCAAGTCCAAAGAACGCGAGCCGATCACGGCGAGGATGGTCTCAGATTTCTTTGCAACGGCGGGAGCGGACCGGATTATGTCGATCGACCTGCACTCCGGGCAGATCCAGGGTTTCTTCAACGGACCTGTCGATCACCTGACGGCGGTTCCGTTGCTGACCGAGTACCTACGCGAGCAGGTCCCGGGAGGGGACTTTGTGATGGTTGCGCCGGACACGGGTCGCACGAAAGTGGCCGAGCAGGCGGCGCGCTACGCGGGTGCGGCCGTCGACGTGGCGTCGGTGTACAAACGTCGCCCGAAGGACGCTGTCAACCTCGTGCAGGCCCTCGACGTAATGGGCGAAGTGGAGGGCCGCATGTGCGTCTTGATCGACGACATGATCGACACAGCAGGGACGATCTGCGCTGCGGCAGACATACTTCTTGCGAAGGGCGCTACCGAGGTGTGGGCGATGGCCACCCATGCGGTGCTGTCCGACCCGGCCGTTGACAGGCTCAAGAACTCGGCGATATCTCGTGTCGTTGTGACAGACACACTCCCCCTGCCGTCGGAGAAGCAGATCGACAAGATCGAAGTTGTTTCGATAGCTCCGGTGGTCGCTCACTGCATCGAGGCTGTGTTCTCCGACCAGTCGGTGTCGCAGATCTTCGGCGGGGAGAACCAGACCTGACGGTCGGCGACCGTTGCTAGACTCACGCCTTTCCGAACCATCGTAGGAGCAAGTCGACCAATGCCAGAGATAACCCTTTTAGCCGAGCCGGGTCGCGCAACCGGGTCAGCCGAATCCCGCCGCCTCAGGGCCGCCGGTCGCATCCCGGCCGTCGTGTACGGCCACGGCGGGGAAGGTGCAGCGGTTTCCGTCGACGGCAAAGACCTCCGACACGCTTTGTCGGGCAAGTCGGGGACGAACCAGCTCCTCGACCTGCGAGTCGGCGACACGTCGCATCTCGCCCTTGCCAGGATGATCCAGCGCCATCCTGTTCGCCACACGGTGACCCATGTCGACTTCCAGGTTGTACGCCGGGACGAGATCGTCGGGGCGGAGGTCCCGATCGTCCTCGTCGGGGAGTCCGACTCGATCAAGGCAGCCCGCGCCACGATCGAGCAGGCGCTCACGACCCTGGCGGTGCGCGCCAACCCGGCGAAGATTCCCGTGTCGGTGGAGGTCGACTTGACCGGGCTGGAGCCCGGGGGGGTGATCCGCGTCGAGGACATCTCGCTCCCCGACGGGGTGACGGTCGACGTTCCCGGCGACGAGGTTGTCGTATTGGCCTCTAGTGGCGAACTCGGCGACGTTGGCGAGACCGGCGAGGCCGGCGACGCGGAAGGGGACGCTTCGGGTCCCGAGGAAAGCTGACCGCTTGTGCCGGCGTTCCGTCCGGCGCGAACGGGAACTCCGGCCGACCTCCTTGCGGTCGGCCTCGGCAACCCGGGGCTGGAGTTCGAGTCTACGTTGCACAACGTCGGCGCCGACGTCGTGGCTCTACTGGCAGCTCGCCACGGTGCGTCCCTAAAGATGGGCCGAGAGCATTCGCGTACCGCCGAGGTCCGTGTCGGCAACGACGGCCGTGACCTGCGCCTCGCCTTGGCGTTCCCGCAGACCTACATGAACGATTCGGGAAGGGCGGTCGCCCCTCTCGTGCGTCGCTTCGGCATTGACAGCTTGGAACGTCTTGTGGTCGTCCACGACGAGCTGGACCTCCCCGTCGGAGCGGTGAGGGTCAAGATGGGCGGCGGCCTAGCGGGCCATAACGGCCTTAGGTCGATCAAGGCGCATCTGCACTCGCAGGACTTCGCGAGAGTCCGCATCGGGGTCGGCAAACCGCCGGGGGGAAAGGAACGAGGCGCCGAGCACGTCCTTCGGGTCCCCGCCAAGAAGGTGCGGGCCGAACTTCAGGTGAGCATCGAAGTAGCGGCCGATGCCGTAGAGTGCATCCTCCGGGCCGGTGTCGCCGCCGCCCAGAACCTCTTCAATGCCCAAAGTGACTGACCTCGCCCCGTCGTTGCGCGGCAGCGGCCCACTCGGCCCCCTTGCCCCGCTGCTTCACGCAGACCGTGACGACGACGACACCTTCTCGGAGATACTCGAGCGGCCAGGTTCGGTGGTGAGCGTCCCGGAGGCGGGGCGTGCCTTCGTGATAGCGGCTCTCGCCGCGGCGGCAGTCGGCCGGCTATTGCTGGTCGCCACCCCGACTCAGGGGGAGGCTGAACGTCTCGCCGTCGACCTCGAGGCATTTCTCGGCAGCGACAGGGTGGACGTGTGCCCCGCATGGGAGACGCTCCCGCTCGAACGGGTGAGCCCAGGCATTGAGACGATGGGGCGCCGGGTGCGCACCATGTGGCACCTGCGCTCCTGGGGGTCGGGGCGGTCGCAGGGGTCGGGGTCGGGGTCGGGGCGGTCGCAGGGGTCGGAGTCGGGGTCGGGGTCGGGGCGGTCGCAGGGGTCGGAGTCGGGGAAGGCGTCGGGCTCGGGGAAGGCGTCGGGCTCGGGGCGGGCGTCGGGCTCGGGGCAGG
>JAJZDJ010000176.1 GCA_021828685.1 Actinomycetes bacterium
CCGCTCCGGTCGTGCAAGGCGTGGCGGGTGACCTGCCGTTCGTCAATGAGTCCTTCGATGGGGCGATGGGGACGCTGACTTTGCACCACTGGCCGGATCTCGGTGCGGGGCTGGCCGAGGTCCGCCGGGTAAGCCGACGACAGGTGTTCCTGCTCTTCGACGGCCTCGTGCGCCACGGCTACTGGCTGATCGACGACTACTTCCCCGCCGTGTGGCAACTCGACTCCGAGCGTCGTGCACCGACCGTGGCAATGGTGGCTGAGCACATCGATGTCCTCCGCGTCGAGGTTGTCATGATACCCAGTGACTGCACTGACGGCTTCGGCTGCGCCTATTGGAATCGGCCGGAGGCTCACCTGGACCCCGGCGTGCTCGCCGGGATGTCTTGGTCCAGCCAGCTTGCCCCCGAGGTCCTGGCCGCCGGCGTCGAGCTTTTGCACGACGACCTCGAGACCGGCCGGTGGGACGAACGCCACAGCCACCTACGGTCGACGACCGAGGCTGACTACGGCTACAAGCTGGTCATCGCCGGCGTCTGATCTCTCCTCACCCGCACCGGCTGGCCGGGCGACGTCCCCTCAAACCCCGTGCGGTTCGGTCCCCTACACGGCGACCGGAGACACCGAACGCGAGCGCGTCCGGCGCCGACGTTCAGGGGCCCCGAGAGGGCGCCCGATGTGCCGATCTGCGCTTGTCAGCGAGCCGGGTAAGGTCGGATTATCGAGCGACTGTTCTGTGCGAGGTTACGACTCGCCGGCCGTAGCCGATCGTCGCAGTCATGGCCCTTGCCGAACACTCCGAAGCTGAGGATGGGCAGCTACATCAAGGGCCGGAGTCAGCTCCGATGTGCCGATGTACTCCCTTATTCTGGCGTGGTATTAGGCAGTATTTTGGCGTAGTATGGAACCATGCAGACGTTGCCCCTCTCCAAGGTCCGTGACAAGCTCAGCGAGCTGGTGGACGCCACGTCGATCACCCACGACCAGGTCGTGATCACGAAGAACGGCACGCCGGCGGCGGTGCTGGTTGGCGCCGACGAGTGGGAATCGATCCAAGAGACCCTGTTCTGGCTGTCCCAGCCGGGCATCCGCGAGTCCATCGCCGAGGCCGAGGCCGACATCGCGGGCGGCCGGACCTACGGCGAGGACGAGATCCGCGCCGAGTTCTCTGTTCCCAAACGCAGCCGGTGAGCAGCCGACGTGCCCTATGAAGTCCGCTTCGCCGCGTCCGCGCAGCGGAACCTTCGCCACATCCCGCCCAGGATCGTCCCAGCAATCGTCGAGTTCGCCTACGGCGATCTGGCCCGCGAACCGCGCCGAGTCGGCAAGCCTCTCAAACGCGAGCTAGCGGGTACCTTCAGCGCTCGCCGCGGACCCTACCGGCTCCTATACCGCGTCGACGACGAGGCGGCGCGGATCTACATCCTGCGCATCGATCACCGTGCCGACGTGTACCGACAACCCTTGTAGTACTACACCGTGGGTGTGCGTGCAGCGACGACAACCTGACCTGCAACAGCGATCATTCAGGCATGGGCCGGCGCAGTTCAAACACTTTCGCCAGCTCCTCTTCGGTCATGCCCGTCTCTTCGAGGACCTGACCAACGGCAACGCCGAGCTTGGCGACGGCACGCCTGACCTCGTCCTCGTCGCGTTCGAGCGGGATGTAGAACCCGATCACCTTCCCATTCCGGTTGACGGCGATCGTCTCCGAGCCAGAGAGGTATGTGCTGGTGTTGTTGCGGAACTCACGGACGCCGATGCGAATGCTCGACTGGTCGCGCAGGCATTTGTCGATCTCCAAGAGGAGCGTCATATTGCTGACAACGCTCATGACGAAACGGGCGGGCGACCTGGCCTTGCGCGGTGAGGGTTCGACTGCGGCGCGCACGAGCGGCTGCCCCATCCGCTTGAGGACGCTAGTGTCGATCAGGTAGGTCAGCGCCACACTTCGGCGCAGTCGATCAGGTTGGCGCGGCCCAGCACGTCAAGGGCGGCGGCGACCTCGGCGTCTCGGTCTTCGCTGGCGCGGCGTAGTGCGGTGTTCACGGTGTCTTTGACGGTCGTGGTGCCGAGTCGGGCTTGGGCGACGTTCAGCGCCTCTTCGTCCAAGTCGACCAAGTGTTTGCCCTTGCAAGCAATATATACGTTACTCGCAGTGGATATACGCTCGCTCGTCGACCGGGCGGGCGATCCCGGAGTCGCTATCGTGCTGAGGTCAGAGCCGGCGTGCGTTTCGAGGTGCAATGTGGTGCAGACACGCCCGATCGAGCGGCCAGAACCACAAGGTCCCTTGTCAGGAGGGTGGGGCTAGGTGGAATCGAACCACGGACCTAAGCATTATCAGGTCTGTGCAGGCAAAACCGCTGACCTGCCCAAACGCACGAAACCGCACGTCAGGCGCCATATCAGCCTGACCAAAGCTGACCCTTGATGACCCTTCCTGGCCAACGCACGTGGTGCATCCGTGGTGCAGAACAGCCCCTGTGCCTGCCTGGGCCCTTTCGGTCCGAGGCGCCGCTCCGCCCCAAACGTGCTCGCCAAGGCGTCGGCCGCCCCGAGGGTCCATCGGGAGTCAGGCGGACAATCGGCGGCGGACGGACGGCGTACTCTCGGTGGTATGGATTTGCCCAGCGCCGATGATCGACTGCTCCGGGAAGCGGCCGGCCTTCTGGCCGAGCTTGCACCCCGGCACGGGATCACCGCTGTCGAACTCGGCACCGATCCCGCTGAGCTCGTGGTCACCTTGAAAGACGGCCGTACCTACTTCGACCTCGCCGAGTTCGAGGCCGAGGCCGAGGCCCTGCTCCGCCACCGTGTCAGCGTCACCTCCTCTGGTGCGCCTGGGGCTCATCCTCGCGAGTCGCTCGCGCCCGCTCCCGCTGCGTGAGCCACCCCGAGGAGGTCGCTGCGCAGCTCGACGCTGCGAACCACGGCCTGCAGGAGATACGCCGGGTCGTCTCCGAAGGTGGCCGAGAGGCCTTCGACGCCAGCGAGGATCGGAGCCGTGCCCTGGCGTTCTGCTGGGAGCGCCCTCAAGCACTACGCACACATGACCGGCGCCCCCCAGGGCGCACCCCCGCTGTCGGCACCCATACGGTTCCGCGATCGCCTCGCCCATCAACGCCTCGACAAGCTGGACCTCGACCCCTCTGGGAGGGGGAGACGTCCAGCGACTCGTGACCGGCTGGACAACCTCATACGCCCCGGCAAGCACGACCCGGATGTACGCCGTGGTCAGGGCGCGGTTCAACTTCGCTGAGGACTCGGAGCTGATCCCGCGTAGCCCGTGCCGGCGGATACGACTTCCCCAAACCACACCCCGAACCGCAGAGATCCTCGACGCCAACGGCCTCGCCCGGCTATCTGACGCTGTCGGAGCGAACGGTGCCATGGTCTACCTGGGGGCGTTCGGCCTGCGATGGGGCGAGGTTGCCGCCTTGCGCGTAGACCGGCTCGACTTCCTGCGCCAGATGATCACCATCGACAGCCAGCGGACCAGGGGCCTGCACGGCGAGATGATCGACGCTGACCCCAAGACCAAAGCCGGCCGGCGCAGCTCACTGGCGCTACCGGACTGGCTGATGGGGATGCTCGCCGAGATCCTCGCATTTCGGGGCGTCACCGCCACCACCCCGGATGCGCTCGTTCTCATCGCCCAACTCGAAGAAATTGGTCACAAAGTCACTCTCGAACCAGCAGCCTGAATCCTCCCACCCCGACACTTCGGGGCCTCGCCCCGAGCGGGGGCTGCCGCCCCCACAACCGCCGCGCGGCTCAAGTCCTACGGCTACAGGAGATTCTCACGTCAGCGGCCGCCGTACGTCGGCGCGATACACCAGCGCCTTCGAGCCCAATGGTGGCACGCAGAGCGACGGCTCGGGGCACCGTCGTCCGCCATAGTGCCTGTTGCAGGGCGTGCTGTCGTGTCACCCAACATGAGGGGCGGGCGCTGCGAGCGAGTGGGCGCGCCGGTGCTTGAGTGGTCAGCGCTCGGATGCTCTAAGGTTTTGGCGCGGAACGGTAGCGCAAGGGGCTACGGAAGAGTAGGGTGAGTGAGTGCGCACTGGTAGCGTGGCGACATGCGGATCGGTAGTGTGACGTGGTGAGCACTTACCGGACGCGGATGCTCGACGCCGAACTCAGCGCTCTGCTGCCCGAGCTGCCTGCCATCTCGATCGAGGGTCCGAGAGGTGTTGGTAAGACGGCTACTGCGCTTCAGCGAGCCGTGCAGGTGTTGCGGTTGGATGACCCGGCTCAGGCGCAGCTGCTCGCCGCCGACCCGCGCCGGCTCGGGCAAGGTCCGTATCCGATCCTGATCGACGAGTGGCAGCGGCTGCCGGTTGCGTGGGACCTGGTCCGGCGGGCCGTCGATGACGACCCGACCGGTGGCCGGTTCCTGCTGACCGGATCGGCCGCACCGAGGACGGCTCCGACACACTCGGGGGCCGGGCGGATCGTCACCTTGCGGATGCGCCCCTTGACCCTGGCGGAGCGCGGCGTCTGCACGCCCACGGTGTCACTGGCCGGGCTGCTCGACCACGGAGTCGTGTCCGACCTGGTGGGCGGCCACTGCGAGCTGGAACTGCGGGACTACACGGCCGAGATCGTCAGCGGCGGCTTCCCCGGCCTCTGCGGTGGCTCCGATCGCGCGGTCCGGACGGCGCTTGACGGCTACCTGCAGCGCATCGTCGAGGTGGACATGCCCGAGGCCGGAAGGGCGCTGCGCCGTCCTGAGACGCTCCGTCGCTGGTTCCGTGCGTACGCCGCTGCGACCTCGACGACCGCCTCCTACGAGGCCATCCGAGACGCCGCGACCGCCGGCGAAGGCGACAAGCCAGCCAAGACAACGACCGGCCCGTACCGTGACGCCCTGGAACGGCTGTTCGTTCTGGAGCCACTCGACGCCTGGGCTCCGACGTTCAACCACCTGAGCCGACTCTCCTCCGCGCCCAAGCATCACCTGGCCGATCCCGCGCTCGCCGCCCGGCTGCTCGGGGTAGACGCCAGGGCGCTGCTGCGCGGCGAAGGCAACCAGATCGTGGAGCGCTACGGAACCCTCCTGGGCTCGCTGTTCGAGTCGCTGACAACCCTAATCGTGCGTGTCTGCGCCCAGGCCGCCGAGGCACGCGTGCTTCACTTTCGTTCCTGGCGGGGTGAGCACGAGCTCGATCTCATCGTGGAGCGCAGTGACCACCGTGTGCTCGGCCTGGAGGTCAAGCTCAGCGGGCACGTCGACGACCACGACGTCCGGCATCTGGTCTGGTTGCGCAACCAGCTCGGTGACGACTTCCTCGGCGGTGCCGTGCTCACCTCCGGTGCCCATGCCTACTGCCGTCCCGACGGCATCGCCGTCATCCCTGTTGGGCTGCTCGGCCCATGACCGCTCTGCTCCCCGTGGCCCTGTCGATCGTTATCATGCCGAACGCCCGCTCAGAATCCGGCCCGAGTCACAAAAGTGCTGGTCACAGGGTAGGGTGAGGCTAGGTGGAATCGAACCACCGCCCTCAGCATTATCAGTTTTGCTGAACCGGACAGGGACGGAACTCCGCAGCCTGAAATGGCTGGTAGCTACGCTGGAGCTGAAAGTCCTGAACGGCCGTAAACGACGTTGCATGAGCCCTCACGCGCGATGAGCGCGCGATGCCAACGGTGGCCTTGCCCGTCGAAGCATGCGCGGACAACCCGCCTGCTGCCCCCGCCGAAGACATCGTCGTGACAGTCGGTCTCACACTGTTCAACGAGACACGTGTAGTGCCGGTGCGCTGAGAGTGAACCCTATGCTTTTGAGAGCGACCAGTCGGCGTTGGTGCATGCGTCGGAGGAGGGGTTGGAGGCTGTTGTGGTAGTCGTGGACCTCGACGCTGGTCTTGCCCGGAAACGAGCGGGTGACCCGGCCGACGTACTGCACAACTCGGGTCCGACCGGAGATGGGAAAGGCGAGGAACAAGGTGTCACGTCGGGGGAGATCGAAGCCTTCGCCGAGGTACGCTCCTGTCGCCAGCAGAAGGACGGGGTGTCCGTCGTCTTGGAGGTGTTCGAGGGTTGCCTTGTGCTGATTTTTCCCGGTGCCGCCTTTCAGCACGGCGGGTTCGAGGCCGCGGCGCGAACTCAGTTCGCTTCGGAGGGCTTCGAGGTGCTCAGTGCGGTCCGTGAACACCAGGACATTCCGACCCCGTTGGTGGGCGTCGGCGACGTCGGCGCAGATATGTCGGGTGCGCTCGGCGTCGGCGGCGATCAGTCCGAGGACCATCTGTACAGGGGCCCTCTCGGGTGCATCGGGGTCGGTGAGGGTCTCGTGCACGATGAGATCGCGGCGGACCAGGACCGTGGCGGCGGCATCCTCGCTCATGATGTGACGAGTGGGTCCGAGTTGCATGTGCAGGATGCCCTCGAGTCCGTCCCGGCGGCGGGGGTAGCGGTCAAACCCACCCAGCGTCGGTTGGCGGCTTTGCGGACGCACCGCTCGAAGGTCACCGCTGGGAGGTGATGGCATTCGTCGACGACGACGAGCCCGTACCCGTCGAACACCTCGGCGGCGTCTTCGCGCCGCGCCAGGGTCTGCAAGGTCAACAACAGATCGACAACCCGCTGCGCCGGGTCCGCCCGGCGCCGAGCTGACCG
>JAJZDJ010000177.1 GCA_021828685.1 Actinomycetes bacterium
GACTCGTGTGGCGCGTGGGTCGGCACGGAAGTCATTGGCTCGGAAGTCATTGGCTCGGAAGCCGCTGGCGACGGTGACGCGTCGCGCTGTATATCAATAAATCTCATCGTGCCAGGCTCGCCGAGGAGCTCCTGTATCGAGTTCAGATCGAGAGCCTTGGCTACGGCTAGCAGGGTGCTCAAGGTTGGGTCGGATCTTCCGGCCCGCAGGTCCATGATCGTCCCGATGCTCACGCCACTTGCGGCGGCGAGTCCGCGGCGAACGGACCGGGGCTTACACAAGCTCCAAATCCGCCTACCCAGTTCGGCACTAGATTCAACTGCGAGACGCGCGGAATTCCGCGCGTCTACTATAAATCCTGACAATGAGACCATGTTAGAAGTACAGTCAAACAACAGTATTGTTGTTCGACGTCGGCGCGTAATTCCGCGCCGGCTATGGTTCTGAAGAGAGGTTCGCCGGTGCCCCGATTGGACGAGACGTCTTCGACAGGTCAAGCTAGGACCGTTGTTTTCCCGCGCCCGAACGCCATGACGAACCCCACCAAACAACGACTGAGGGAAATCCTTGACGCCTCAGGAGCGCTCCAGCGGCTCCGCGAGCCGATTCAGCTCGCCTCGGGTGGCTGGAGTCGAGATTTCATTGATGGCAAGCTTGCGGTCGCGAATGTTGATGACTTCGCCTTTGTCGGCAAGGCGATGTACACCGCAGCTAAAGACTCTGGAGCCGAGTTCGAAGCGGTTGGCGGCCTCGTCCTCGGGGCGGCACCCTTCACCTTCGCGGTGTTCCAGGCTGCGCGATGCAAGTGGTTCCTTGTACGCAAGGAACAGAAGGGCCGGGGAACCAACCGCTGGATCGAAGGCACGCGCATAACCACAGGGACCAAGGTCATGTTGGTAGACGATGTCGTGACCAGCGGGAGCTCAATTCAAACCGCCCACAAGCAGGTTTGCAGCGAGGGCGGCGAAGTGGTTTTTGCCACAACCCTTGTCGACCGAGGCGATGAGGCTGAGGCCTACTTCAAGCAGGTCGGTATTCCCTACGTCCCGATGCTTACCTACCAAGATCTTGACATCGAGCCGGTGATCAGCGATCGACAAGCGACTGCGGCAGCTTGCTGAGGACTTCGATAGCGTTCCCCCAGAGAACTTCGAGGACTTGGCGCTGGTCTGCTCGGAGATGTCAGTTAATCAGCTTGATACTCGCTACTCCGTTCTAAGTGAGTGCTTCAAGCGAACCAGAGGTTTCTTTACCGAGGGCGATGTTGGGTTCATCAGTGACCGGTTCTCACGATTGCTGAAGCGTTCCTGGGAGGATTACCTGTCCGCCATTTTGGACGCCGACAGTCCCGAGTTGGGAACTGCTCTGGCATCGTCGCTTCTCGACTCGCTCGCTGTGTTGCAGGCGACGGACCCGATGGCTGATTGAACCGGCGAACCGGCTCTAGAGCCGCATCTCGCGAGAGCATGGGCAGCCGGTGTTCCAAGGGGGGAGGCAAGGAGACATTGCCTCCCGGCGAAGCGCACTAGACGAGTGGTCAGTAATTCGCCATCGTCGTCGGGACGTGGCCGTGTGGGGGTGGTCTCATGGTTGGTGACGGGGTGGTCCCAGTGGGCGTCGTTCTGGTGGGTGTCGTATCCGTCGGGTAGCTGAATGTTCGGGGAGTGCCTTCTGGACGTGTCTCCGCCGCTGGCGGTGGGCTTGAGCGTGCCAGCTTGCTCTTTGGCAAAACCAATGGTGAGGCTTCTCGATGCTCGTCATCCCCATATTCAGCGAGATTTTCTGCACCACCTGGGACGCGAAATAGTTCTCGGGCGCTGCCTACAGCCCGACTCGACTATGCCCGCAAGGCAACCAAGACCTAGACCGTGGGCGCCGAGCTCTTCAACGGCCTCCTCAAGCAGGTCATCCAGGAGACGACTTGACACCGGTCACCCGCTAGTTCGGCGTGGCCCGGTGCATCTCCATGGTTCGTCATTCTGCGCGCCCTTGAGCCGACGATTGAGACACCCCGCCACTGGTGCAACTGGGCCTTGACCCCGGGACGTTCGAGGGCGTCGTTAGGGTCGTTCTTGTTTGACCGACCCGTGGACAGCACCCTGACTCTCGAGGCGAGGGTCGCTGGCACATCGACCACCGTTTCACCCGCAGCGACCAGATCCGCGTCCCGAGCGGTTCGGCCCACGACACCAATTGCTCGACCTGTGTCGGGCCGGCTCTGACTTTTTTGCGGACGAGTTCTCCTCGCTGCCGTCAATCGCGACGGCGGTGTGACTCCCTTTGTGCGGGTCGACACCAATGATCACTGCCATCGCCACCTCCGTAGGTTTTGTTGGGGAACCGGGGTGGGCACTCCTGCTTGAAGTTCTTCGTGCTCAATCCTCTTTCGAGCCACACCACGGCGAAACCTTCCCGAGGCGCTCTTCGTTCTAAAGCCAGACCGGCGACCAGCCCCGGCCGGCAGGCACATCGAGAGCGATCCCGGAAGGACTTCTGAACGCTACGGATTTCCCCGTGGCGCCTGCCTCCATTCTCAAGCAGTCACCTCTGGAGCGGCGCCTGGAGACAATCGCTGCGCTCCGACTCCACTACCCGGCAGCTTCGCAGCCGGAACCCTGCGACGGCTACCTACGATCCGCTATGTTTTCGGTCGCGGACGCGGCTGTGTTGTTGCGGGATGCCAGGCTACGAGCCGGGCTGTCCCAGGTCGAGCTGGGCCGACGCGCTGGGGTGACCCAGAGCGTGGTGAGCGCCTATGAGTTGAGGGGCTGCTCGGTACTCGCGTCGACAGCATGCAGGTCCACGGCGATGTCACTACTGGTTACATCGTGACGCCAAGACTGCCGCCCGACGCGCGACCGCCCGTGCCGCCACCCCCCAAGTCCCGCTTCATGACGGAAACATCGACGAGTGCTCGACTGGCTTTGCGATACGAGCAAGACGCCGCCCGTGGAACCGATTCTCTTCCGGCTGTGCAACTGAGGGCCCCTCGCGAATCTGATTCTCGCAACGCCAGCGACCTCATCGGCCGATCCCAGCTGGAACGGCGGCCAATCCGCAAGGCGATGACCGTCGAGATTGGCTTCATCAACCCGAACCAGCAGACCGTCGTCGGAGCGACCGGTCTGCCCGGAACTGATCACGGTCAGTCGGTGTACCTTCTTCGCTGCGGTCATTGTGGCGACGAGTACGGCAGCAACGGATCGGACAATCATCGGCGGCGCTGCCCGACCTGCCAGGGTGGTAGACCCGGCCTTCCCTACCGGTAGCCGGAAGGGCCAAACCCAAGATGTGCCTTTCCGCGCCTTCAGTGGGTGATCTACGGCGGGATTATCGAGCGTTGGTTCTGGGCGGCGCGCGCCCCTGATGCCTTGGAGAATCTTCCGGGCCGCCTCTTGGGCGAGTAGAGAGAATGTGTGGCATGGAACCATCCCCCGATCCGTGGAGTTGGCTCCGAAGGCCAGCCGATCCCGACGTCGTTCCAAGTCCTGCACGGCCTCACGCTTGACTTGAAGTAGTCGATGAGCCTCACCGGTAGACCTCGATGGCGGCCCGATATTCATTGTCGATGCGCTCATAGACGACGAGAGCGGGGTGGACCTGCGGATTGCGAACACGTCCGAGGTCCACGGCTGCCGATACCGGGTAAGCGCCTATGACGTGAAGGTGGAGCACACCCTTGTTCGTGGCCTCGAGCTGCGAGAGCAACCTCCGGAAGGTGTCCTCGAAACGGGCGAGGACCTCCGGGCGGTCGATGACATCCATAGTTGCGGCGGCGCCGATGACGTCGATCGAGTAGAGCGGGAGTTCACGCAGGGACTGGGGGACTTCAGCCTCGTGGACAGTGCCGCTGCTGTTAAGCAGCAGGACGGCCTCGGTACCAACCGCTTCACGGTGGGTTGTCGTCTCGAACTGCGCCTTGCCTCCGGCAGTCTCGGGCCATGCCCATCGCTCTGTGCTGCGGTGACGCTGGAACACATGGCTGGGGACTGTGTCGTCGAGCTTGTTGCCCAGGTAGACCAGTAGCGGCAGCCGGGCGAACGCAAAGACGCTTAGGTGCCGCAAAGCGTCCTGTTCAATGCCCTCGCGGAGCTTCTTGTCGACGATTTGGTCGATTATGGCGCAGGCCGCTGTGTAATAGTCGCTCACACCCTGCTCCTCGCCGGGAAGCCCGCGCAGGTCTATTTCGATGCTGTGGCGGTCGTAGGCGAGCGGGAAGTAAGGGAACCGCTGGGTGCCAAGAACGGCGTCAGCGGCGACCGTGCGGCTGAGTTCGACAGTGTTCCCTCCGATCTCCCCGAGGATGCGCAGCACACTGTTTGCGCGGTCGGGCCGAAGCTCGTCAGATGCTTCACGCGCGCCTCATGCTCGTGCTTGATATCGCGCAGCCGAGCCGACTACGAGCCTGTCCCGCTGGTTCGCCATCGGCTACCGAAATGGTGAGGTCTCGATTCCGATCATCCGAGAAGCTTGCGGATCATCCGAGAAGCTTGCGGACGTTGGCCATCTTCAAGACAAGCCGACGCGAGTCGCCCTTCACCGGCGTGAAGTCGTGGTGGCGGTAGAAGCTCGCCGCAGCGTTGTCGAGCGCATCCACGACCACCAGCCGGCCGCCGCCAGCCTCCGCAGCGCTTGCGGCGCGGCTCAGGGCGTCGATGAGCACCTGCCCGCCATAGCCGAGCCCGCGAAGGTCGGTGTGCACCGCCAACCTGGCCAGCAGGTAGCCGGGCACGGTGGCGTAACCCGAGGATTGACCACGCGAGAGGACATCGCGGGCTACCTCGGTCGGCGCCAGTGAGAAGTACGCCCAGACCTTCTCGGGCACCTCGGCGGTAACCCATACAAACGTGCGTGCCGTGCCCGCTTGCTGGGCCCGAAGTGCCTGCTCGGCCAGCCAGGCGTTCAGCGACGAGACGCCGCAATCGAAGCCGGCGACGTCGTGATGGCCCGAGAGGGCAACGGACTCGTACTCGGCACTCAACTCTGGACGAAGCGTCGCTGGTGCGCGAACGCCCGCGCCAGGTTCGGGGTGTCGTCGGCTACGTCGAGGGCGGCGACCAGCGCATCGAACTGCTCGGCAGGCATGAGGGTGCGATCGGAGCGCGCCTGGACGTGTTGGGTCCGGTCGAGAACGGCGGTCCGCACAAACTCGGTGGTGGTGATGTGCTCCATCGCCGCCGCGGCCGCGATGGCGTCCTTGTCTTCGGCGGAGACGCGCAGCTCGATGCGTTCGGTCTTGCTCATACCCACCATTGTACGACATCCGTCCGTACAGTGCCCGGTAGGCCATCCCCAAATGCGAACGGGCCAGCCCCCTGCCCCGCGCGGTGCGCCGGCGGATGATGGGCGGAGGGGTGCCCAAGTGCTTGCAGCGGCAAGCGCCGAGGTATCCGCTGATAACCACGCCCAACGTGGGGATCTGCGCTGGGCACTACCCCCTTGCCGGCCTCCGAGCCGGGCGCCGAATCGGCGTTCGGCGCCTCCCGTCGGAACATCGGTCGCTGCTCAACACCAGAGCAGAATGTTCGTTCCGCCGTGAGCGTAGTGGTCAGGTGGTCCCACCAGCCAGTGCGGCGAGAGCGGGCGCACGGGACCCCCGCGACGGTCATGCCTCGAAGGCAGCGTACAGCTTGGCTCGATGCGCCTCCAGCGTCGCGACTTCGGCTCGGAGCTCCTTCAAGGTCCGGTCTACCTGGGTCAACTCTGCCCTCGTGCGACGCCGCCGGTGGTCCCGATCGTTGTGGGTGCTGTCCATGAGTGGATTCGGCCTCGAGGCGGACGGGCGATGAGATCTGGTGGGCGGCGGTGACGGTGAACAGGTCCAGCGGGGCCGACGACAACTGGGTGATCGCCGGTGACGGTTTGGCTGAGGTGAGGCACCTTCACGTCGAGTTGGCGGCCGCAAGGGCCGAGATCGACCGCCTCATGGAGGAGAATGAGCAGCTCCGGTCGGCGCGGGCCGGGACCGAGTTGCTGCGCGAGACCATGGCGGTCCGCGTCGAGATCGACCTGACAAGCGACAACCGGCTCTTCCCGTCCCAGGACTTCGTGCCGCAAAAGGGATTCGGCAACCTCATCGCCCTGCCGCTCCAGGGCGGAGCTCGCAAACAGGCGAACGCGGTCTTCCTCGACCCCGCGACTATCGAGCCCTGGCCTGACCAGTGGGCATTCCCTGGCCGCGGTCCGGCGACTCCCGGCCGCTGACGGGCGTCCGGTGGTACCTACGACGCCGTTCACTTTCATCGGCGAGCTCAGCTTCGCTCAGAAGGACGCCGTCGAGGCGCTCGCGACTCATGATCTGGGCGTGCTCGTTGCGCCGACGGGGGCCGGTAAGACGGTCATGGCCTGCGCACTCATCGCACGGCTTGGCACTCCGACGCTCGTGCTCGTGCACACCAAGACCCTCGCCGAGCAGTGGCGTCAACGACTCGGCGACCTGCTCGGCCTGCGCGGACGGGAGATCGGTCAGCTCGGCGCCGGGCGGACCCGGCGCAGCGGGTTGTCGATCTGTTGTTGACCTTGCAGACCCTGGCGCGGCGCGAAGACGCCGCCGAGGTGTTCGACGGGTACGGGCTCGTCGTCGTCGACG
>JAJZDJ010000178.1 GCA_021828685.1 Actinomycetes bacterium
ACCACCTAGTGACGACCGTTGTCATCGACGACCATCTCCGGCGCGATGTCCTAGTCGGGCGCCGGCAGCTCGATCTCGAAGGGATCGCTACCTCCTTGGCGACGACAGGTTTGTGGCTGTTCCGGCTCAGCGGCGCCTGGGCGGCACCCTCCGTCGTAGGGAAGCTGACCGGTCCGGTCGCTGCTCTATCGGCCGGCAAGCAGGAACTGTTCCGTGCCCGCCTGGTAGCGCTTCCCGACGAGATCGAGGTCCTGCCCCTTCGCCAGCTGGCATAGCCGATGGCTCTTCTTCAACATCGCCATCGCAGCGAGGGGCGCCCGCTCTCGGCCGCGATGGCCGAGGCACTCGCGACCGCCCAGGCCGTCGGCGGCGCGATCGCAGTATCCGGCATGGACGTCGGCCCGAACCTCAAAGCTGCCGCCGAACACGATCGCGTCCCGTTTAACATCCTGTAGAGCATTCACCCAGGCACGGGTAGCCAGCGCCATCACCCCTGTAGCCGGCGTGGTGATCCCCCTCCCTGTAGCCCGTCGGTGACGGGGTACTGACGCGTCCTGCATTTTCGCGCTCGGTCAGTCGGGTGAGATGACCTCGAGTGTTGGCAATAGGTGCAGGTAGCGGGGTCGGTCGCGGGTAAGGAGTGCGCGTCCGCTCGTCGCTGCGTGCGCAGCGATGTAGAAGTCCGGTAACGGTGAGCTGCGCGTTCCGCCGCTGCGTCGGTACGCCAAGAAGCAACGGCCGGCGAGAAAGGCAGCCTCCCAGGGCAGATCTTCGCGTTCGATTCGGTCGGGGAGTGCCTCGTCGAGACCCTCGATCCGATCGAACCCTACTGATAGTTCGGCGAAGATCGGAGGGTTGATCACTACGGGGCCGGCGTCGAAGGCTGTCGCGAGGTGCTCCGCGGACCAATCACCCCAGAGCGGGTCGTCGGTAAAAACGTCGAGCAGTACGTTGGAGTCCACTACTGTCCCGAGCGCCACAGATCAGGGTTCGCCGCGGGTCAGCGCCATGATTTCGTCGGTGGTCATCGTCAGGCGGCGCCCCCGCATCTGTTTGACTACACCCGCTCCATGTCCCTCGGTGCGCCGTACCAGCCGGACGCTGTCATCGTCGACTTCGAAGTCGACTTCGCTGCCAGGTTCAACGCCGAGCCGGCGGCGTACGTCTTGAGGAATGGTCACTTGTCCCTTGCTCGTAACACGCACGAATCGAGAATAACACAAGTAATATCGCGAGGTATTACTTGAACTGTTATGACTGTGGACGGCGCCCACAGCGACGCATTGGTCAAGTTAGGCGGCCATGGACCAGGACTCTTCGACGGCTATTAGTGGGGCGAACGGTTGTGTCGCCCCTCCGACACCGACTTTCGCCAACGGGATCGGCACTTGACGCGCCCGGGCCTGATCCTTCTCCCGGCCTCCGACCACCTGATAGCTCGCGGCCGCCGTCGGGGCCGAGATGCGACTCGAGGGTCACCACCCGGCGTGTCGGGTCGTAGGTGAGCCGGAGCCCGAGGCGGTGGTAGACCTCGGCCTTGTCCTCCGGCGCGGCGCTGGCGAGCACGTCGAGAAGATTGCCGAGGCCGTTCACCAGTGCGGCCAGCTGGTCGCGAGACAGGCGCCGGCTCCGCTGGCCGGCCGCCTGGGGCAGGCGTGGAGGTCGAGCACCTCGCGTGCCAGGTCGCCGATCAGGCCGTCGGAGTCATCGGCGTGGAGGATCACCTTCACCACGTGACCGATCGCCCGCTCGATGAGCACCACCAGTCCGCTCGACGGTCCGGAGTCCACGCCATCGCGGATCTCCGCCACGATCGGCGCCGCCTGACGTGCCCATTCGGCGCTCTCTCGGTGCCCGAGGAACCGCCTGGTCCGCAGCCCGCGGTCGATGTCCGCTCGCAGGTGGTCCAGGGTGATCGGCAACGTGGGAGTCAGGAGCCCATCGTCTGGAGAGCGTCGCTGAGCACGGCAAAGGCTCGGTCGAGGCGCTGCTGGCGTCGGCGGTTGGGCTCGTGGTTGGCCTCCGCGGCCACGAACCCGATCAGCTCGTCGAGCTCCTCGTCGTCGGCGTTGAGGACAACCCCGTCGTCTGCGACGCGGGCCCGGTAGAGGAGCCGTTCGCATTCGGGGTCGAGCAGGCGCAGATCCCGCAGGGCCGTGGCGACCTCGTCGGAGACGACCACGTCAGCGACTACGCCGTCGTGTCGATCGGGTCTTCGCGTCCGCAGATCGAAATAGGTGCCCTCCCAGCCGTTGATCACGCCCTCGTCACCGCACGAGGTACAGCGCCACTCGATCCGCGGCGCCCCGATCCTTCAGCGAATCCGCGGACGGTGTCGATCACCACGGAACGCGCTTAGTAGTACACTTGTGGAGGAGGTACTACCTGATGATCACGACGGTCAATCCGAAGGGCCAGGTCACCATCCCCGAGCCGCTGCGCGACCGCTATGGGTTTCCGCCGGGCACGAAGGTCGTGTGGCTGGAGCGCGACGGCGACGTCATCCCCAAGCCACTCCTGTCGGTCGAGCAGCTGCGCGGGCGCTTCAAGGGGGGCGAGCTGGCGACGATGCTGCTGGAGGAGCGCGCCCGGGACCGCAAGCACGAGGATGGCTGATCGCGTCGTCCTCGACGCCCACGCGGTCCTCGTCTTCCTCGGCGAGGAGCCCGGTTGGGCCGAAGTCGAGGAGATCCTGCGGACCGGCGAGCCGTGGATGACGCTCGTCAACCTGGGAGAGGTCGCGTACATCCTCGAACGCACCTCCGGCGCCGGAGCCGCCGACGAGGTGTGGGCGAATCTCCGGGCGGAGAGCCGGCCCGGCGGGGTTCCAGTTCGCTGGATCGACGTCGACGACACGCTTGTGCGCCGGGCGGCGTCCATCAAGGCGCGAGGAGGGCTCAGCTATGCCGATGCCTTCGCCGCTGGAGCCGCGTCGGTGCTCGATTGCCCGGTGCTCACCGGCGACCCGGAGTTTCGGGTAGCCGAGGAGCTCGGGGTGACGGTCCGCTGGCTCGGGCACCGGGCGTAGCGCCCTTCGCCGGGTTGCTCACCCCGCCAGCGCCAGCTCCGTCCGCAGCACCACCGTGGGCGTCGAGTACGGATCGGCCCTCCGACACGTAACACTGCCCCCCGCAGATCAATGCGCGGGCGAATCACCCCAGCGAGTCGACCTGATCCGGTGCCGGTGCGGGTGTACGTGAGTTCGAGCCAGAGCAGTTGATAGAGCCTGTTCTTCTCATCGTCGGTGGCGAAGTCGAGCAGGCCGGAGATGTCGCCGAGGCCCTCGCGCAGGGAGGTCCGGTAATCGTCGGCGCTCCATGACGGATTCGCATCGCTACGGACGGCGCCCATCTTTTGTCGGGGTTGGATTGGGGGACTCCGGTCGACACCAGGCGGTAGCCGAAGGGCGGACGGCCGCCCAGGAAGCGGGCGGTGCCGGCCATGGCGGTCATGCCGGCCCGGACGCGCTTCTTGAGTCTCGTTCTCTCGCCTTTGCTCATGGTGCCGAAGATGTTGAGGACGATGTCGTGGGCCTCTGACGTGAAGTCGACCGGGCCGCCGACTTCGGGCACCCACAGGCTGACCCCGTGATACTCCATGGCGGCGGTGACGGTCTGGTACTGCACGGCCTTGCCGAAGGCGCGCTGCGGTTCGCCGATGACGATCCCGTCCCAGCCCCGGTTCGGATCGGCCATCTCGGCCAGCAGCCGTGCCGCTTGGGGGCGGCGGTCCCACGACAGGGTCGGGGATACGTCGGTGTCGTGGACTACGGCGGTAATGGTGGCGCGGCCGGCGACAAGGCTGGTGCCTAGAGAGACCTGCCAGCGCTTGGAGTCTTCGGGCGACTTGTTGTCGTCGGTCGCGGTGCGGGCGTAGAGGATGAGGCGGGGGAGGCTCAAGGCGCGCACTCTCCTTTCTCCTGGGCGTCCCGGCGGCGGATCAGCGTGGCCAGCAGCGAGCACAACTCTGGTGACGCCACCGTCGTCATGGAGTGGGAGGGTAGTTCCACGCGGAGACGGCACCGCGATGGGTGACTGTCAGGCACGGAGAAGTCAGCTCAGCTGCTGACGTCTGCCGGCGTTGCTCCGCGGTCGCCGCGCGGGTCTCGGCGGCCTCCGTCCGGCGCTCGGCGTCGGCGAGGCTGCATCTAGGCTTCGGAGTCGAGCTACGACCGCGTCGGTGCCGGCCAACGTCCGCTGCTCGGCCAGGCGAGCCCGGTAGGCGGCTTGGCGGTCAGCATTGGAGGTGTAAAGGCGGTCTCGGGGCATCGATTTGGGTAGCTCCCTATCGGCGACTGGAGGGAACTGTCGCTCAGATCGTTCAACCGTAACGTTACGCCGGAATCACTTCAGTGCAAAGGTGCGTTCTGTGGGTCTTGTACTGGGGAACGAAATGACCGGCGTGCTGAAGGGCCGGACAGGTCGGTAGGCGCCGGCCGGAGTCGGGGGCTCAATGGCTCGCTCCAACACCTTCGTGGATGACCCTTCGAGTGCTCGGCAGAGTGGAAAGAAGCCGATGAGCGAAAGCCATCATAGTCCGTTAAACGGATGATACACTACGTTTTATGAAGGTAGCGGTGCCGGTGTTGGCTCCCATTTTGCGTTCGGACACCCAGGGCCGCCTCCTGGCTGCGATCCTGGCTGCGCCGGAGGAGGAGCACACCATCACGGCGTTGGCTGCTCGGGCCGGCACCTCAGTTCCCACCGCCATCCGTGAGATCGATAGGGCCGAGGACGCCCAGCTGGTGATCACCCGACGGCTGGGGAACACCCGACTGGTCAAGGCCAATCCGGCCAACCCGCTCTACGAGCCGTACCGGGACATCATCATGGCCACCTATGGGCCGCCGGCGGTGATCGGTGAGGAACTCGCCCCCGTGAAGGGCATAGACTATCTGTACCTGTTCGGATCGTGGGCCGCCCGATACCAAGGAGAGCCAGGACGAGCCCCCAACGACATAGATGTGCTGGTCGTGGGCGCACCCGACCGGGACCAGGTCTACGAAGCAGCCGAGCGGGCTGAGCGGCGGCTTGGATTGCCGGTCCAAGCCACCATCCGAACTCCGGCCCAGTGGGACGACGCTGCCGACCCGTTCATCACGGAGATTCGTTCGCGGCCGCTCGTGTCGCTTCGAAGCGAGGGGATTTTGTGACCTGGAGCCGAGGAGAGTCCCGCGTCGTGCAGCTGATCCGCGACGGCGAACTCGACACCGTGACGGCCTCCGAGTCCCTGGCCCGCCGGCTCCTCGATGAGGCCGCCCGACACCTGGCCTCGGCTCATGCCATAGCCCAGACGGATCCGACGGGCTGCTACCAGCTGGCCTACGACGCGGCCCGCAAAGCGTGTGCCGCCCTTCTCGCTCAGCAGGGGTTGCGGGTCACCACCCGAGGCGGACACGTTGCCGTGCAAGACACCGTCCGAGAGCAGTTCGGCGGTTCGGGTGGAATGAAGGCATTCGACGCTTTGCGCGGAATGCGGCGGCGCCGGGCGGCGAGCGAGTATCCCGACGCGACCACCCCGACCATAACCACCGACGATGCCCACGACGCCATCGATAGCGCCCAGGCGATCCTCGAGGCCGCGACCCAAATCCTTGACAGCGACCGCCTCGACCCCTTCCGGCCTGAATGACCACCGGCTCAAAGCAAACAGACATTTGCCATTTGCCACCTTATTCCGGGTCCTGAATAAGGCGGCTTTTGGCCGGATCGGAGGTTCCGGGACGCCGATGGAATCGCCGGCAGCGGCGACCCGAAGAGTACCGGCGGTGCCTGAGCCCTATGACCCGGCTGGAAAACCATGTGGAGGTCTATCCTTACGTTATGTCAGCGTTCCGTCGCTCCTCGAGGGAACCTCAGTCCGCTCCGGCGATGGCCAGCACCGAGTCGCATGCCTTCGACTTGAATATCGAGAAGGTGTTTGAACATTGGCCTGTGCCCTTTGCCCTACGCGAGTTCATCGCCAACGCCGTGGATGAGCAGACGATAACGGGGACCGTCGACCCGGCCATCTCGATTGACGCCGAGGGTCGGTGGCACATTCGGGACTTCGGTCGCGGCCTGTCCTATGAGCATCTCACCCAGAAGGAGAACCCAGAGAAGCGCAAGCATCCAGCGGTGATCGGTCAGTTCGGCATCGGTCTGAAGGACGCACTTGCTAGACCGACATCCCAGAGTCCCTCCGCACAAGAAATCCATTTGTGGGACGTGCGGGGAGCGGGGTCGTTGTGCCAAGTCCCCCCTCCGACCCGAACGTTGAACACCCACGCCGTTAGATAAGCAGCTGGCCGTGGGAGTCGCGGCTATCAGTTCCGGGACTTGGGCGCTCGCATAGCACCCGGAAGGCGTCCTGACCGTCTCGGCGCAGCTCGGGTGGAACGAGAGTCCACGCCGGGTGTCGGGGGTCTAGCAGCTCGGCCACGTCGGACAGTCTTTTCAAGTCCTTGGGTCCGAGTCCTTCCCGGGTACTGAAGGGGTCCTCGAGGATGCTGCACAGCAGAGCCAGGTCCCGGTAGTGGCGGGAGTTGTCCTCTCCAATGATCTTGCAGGCGGC
>JAJZDJ010000179.1 GCA_021828685.1 Actinomycetes bacterium
CTCGAAGCACCTGCTGGTTGACCATGAACTTCCCGTTGTACTCCCCGACCGCCCCTGCTGCGGGGCGGAACCCGGGGTAGGGAAGGTACGCCGACGACGTCCACGCCCACGCGCCGCCAAACATCTCTGCCTCGCGTTGAACACGGGGATGGACCCGGCGTGGGTCGTCGAGTTGGCCTGTGAAGCCGACTCCGGTATCGAGCAGCCCGCAGGCGACGGCCTCCCACTCGAATTCGCTTGGGAGTCGGGCACCCGCCCACGAAGCGTAGGCGTCCGCCTCGAAATAGCTCACGTGACACACCGGCTCGTCCGGATCGACTCGGCGACGGCCTCCGAGAGTGAACAGATCCCAGTCGCCGTCGGAACAGTCCCAGTACAAGGGTGCTTCCCACAAACCAGCGTGCAGCCGATCCCATCCCTCGGCGAGCCACAGCTCCGGCCGGCGGTATCCCCCGTCGGCGATGAAGGTCATCCATTCGCTACAGGTCACCATCCGATCTGCCAGCTCGAACGGCTGAAGGTAGACGCGGTGGGCGGGTCCTTCGTTGTCGTAAGCGAAACCCCCGCCGTCATGGCCGACCTGCACGAGGCCTCCCTCGTGGCTGGTCCAACCCGTTCGCGAACAACCCTGGATCGAGTCCTTCTCGGCGCGCCCAGGACCGGGGATCATGTAGGCAATGTCGAGCGGGCTCATCGACAGGACGTGCTTGATGTCCATCAGAAGCAGCTCTTGATGTTGCTGCTCGTGGTTGATCCCGAGGTCGAGTAGCGCAAGCCCCAGGTCATCGAGGTCGCTGCGCTCTATCAAGTCGAGCATGTAACCGTCTACATGACGTCTATAGTTTGCGATGTCCTGGCAGCCCGGGCGAGAGACGCCGCCCCGCTGCGAGCGCACGTACCTCGGACCGACAGACTCGTAGTAGGAGTTGAAAAGGTACGAATACGCTGGATCGAAGGCCTTGTAGTCCGGCGCGTAGCGGTCGAGAACGAAAGTCTCGAAAAACCAGGTCGTATGCGCCCGGTGCCACTTCGTCGGGCTGACGTCGGGCATCGATTGCACCGTCTGATCTTCTGCCGACAGCGGATCGGCGAGCGCTTCAGTGAAATCACGGACACCACGGTAGGCGGTGTCGGGGCCCACATCTCCTGACGACACCAAATAAAGCTACCGCCATCTGGCCCCCTAGCGATCTTCGTTGAAGGACGAACGCGTAGGGCTTGCCTCAGCGCGCGGCCAGCGGCGCACGGCGCCGGGTCGCCAGCCACGCCCCGCCGAGGATCATGACGAAACCGACGGCGGTCGCCCACGTGACCGCCTCGCCAAGCACAGCAGCTCCAAGCGCCACTGCGACCGCGGGATTCAGGTAGGTGACGACCGTAGCTCTCACCGCCCCCATCTCCGCTATGAGAGCAAAAAATATGATGAACGCAAGAGCGGTACAGACGACTCCAAGAACGAGCAGTGATGCCAGCGTCGTTGCAGGTAGTACCGCCGGTGGGTGCGCCACAGCCCACGGGGCGTACACAACAGCGCAGAAACCAACTGACACTGCTGCGACACCGAAGGGGGGCGCAGAGCCGAGTCTCCTGGCCAGGATCGCCGGCCCTGCTGCGTAGCCGATGACGGTCACACCGACGATACCGACAGAGCCGAGCTCGGAGCGGCCCACGGTGAAGCCGAGGAGGACCGCAACTCCCGCGAGCCCAATCAGCAAGCCCGCAGCATTGGCAACGCTGAGACGGTCATGTGTCGGCGAGGCCAGAGCGATAACGGCTCCGATCAATGGGACGGCCGACACTAGGAGCCCGGTAAGCGAGCTGGACAGGTGTTGTTCTGCGTCTGCGAGGAGTACCCACGGAACGACGAGTTCGACGACGCTGTACGCCAGTAACGGCTTCCAGTGCTCGGCCAGGGGGCGCAGCTCACCCCGACGCACGGCGATCGGAAGTAGAAGGACCGCCCCGATAGCCGTACGGGCGAACACGAGATCCGGGGGGCTCACGTGACGGACGGCTACTTTGATCAACAGGTACGGAACCCCCCATATGATGCTCAAAGCTGCGAAGAACACCAGACCCCTGCGAGACACGCCGCAGACCTTATACGCGCATGGCACTATTTTGACATGAAAGCGCCGGTGCGTCACCACGTCACAGTCGTAGGGGAGGCCTTAATCGACCTCGTACCGAGTGGCGATCCGCTGACCTTCGAAGCCAAGGTGGGCGGCAGCCCGCTCAACGTCGCGGTCGGCCTTGCACGTCTCGGGATGCGGACCTCCCTGATGGCCCGACTGGGCGACAACGCTTTCGGCCGCGTTCTCCGCCGCTACCTCGAATCCGAATCCGTCGACCTAGCGGCATCCGTGAGGGCCCCCGAACCAACGACGCTGGCGGTCGTGTCCCTCGACCAGGCCGGAAATGCCGCGTACGACTTCTACACCGATGGGACCGCCGACTGGCAATGGTCGCGCGAGGAACTGGACCTAGTTCCTCCAGACACGACAATCGTTCACTTCGGGTCGATCTCCGCGTGGACCGATCCCGGATGGCTGAATATCGTCGACCTCGTCGAGGAGCTACACGGTGGCGGAGAGGTTCTGGTGAGCTACGACCCGAACGTCCGACCGAAACTGTGCGGAAGCCGCGACCAAGCGACGTCCCGGATCGAGCGCGCCGTGTCCTCGAGCCATCTAGTCAAGGTGTCTGCGGAGGACCTGGCCTGGCTTTACCCTGAAGTGGCTCCAGCCGCCGTGGCACAGGGCTGGATCAAACTTGGTGCTGGACTGGTTGTGGTCACGAATGGTGCGTCAGGAGCGTCTGCCTATCGCAGAGATGGAATCGCCGCAACCAGGCCTGCCGCTTCGGTGAACATTGTAGATACTGTCGGCGCCGGGGACTCTTTCAGCGCAGCTCTCCTAGCCGCGCTTTGCGAGGCGGCCTGCGCATCCCCCGATTCCATTGCCCTTATCGAGAGCGAAGCATTAGACCAAGCTCTCGGCTATGCGGTGGTCGCTTCGTCGATCACCTGCTCACGCTCCGGAGCGAACCCCCCGACATCGGCGGAGATGACGATCGCGCTTGGGCCGGCAAGCGAAAATATGTCAATCTGACCCGCGCATTGCCATCATCGCCAGGAGGATATGATTGAAACCATGACTGACAGAATTGATGGCCGTTCAGCGCGGCGCTCCCGCAATCGTGACGTCGTGATCGAATCGGCACTGGCGTTAGTTGCTGAAGGCGACGATGATCCGTCAGTAGAGCGGCTGACAGCGCACTCGGGTTTGTCGGCGCGCTCCATCTTCCGTTACTTCGACGGCTTGGACGACTTGCGTCGTGCTGTCATCGCACGCAACTTCGAGCGGGTATCACCTCTGCTCGAAATTCCCGAAATCGGCAAAGGTTCTTTGGCCGATCGGATTACCCGCTTCGTCGACGCCCGGGTCAAAGTCAACGAGACCATGGCCGGCACAGCACGCACCGCCTACCTGAGGGCGCCGTACGTACCAGTGATCGCAGAGGACATCGCTCGCTACCGCAAGCTGCTCGACGCGACCGTCCGTCAGCATTTCGCCCCCGAGCTCAAGAAGAAGAGCAAGGCCGAAGCAGACGACCTGGTGTCTGTTATTGACGTAATTGCTTCTTTCGACAGCTGGGACATCATGACCCGCCAGCACCGGCGGACCCGGAGCCAGATCAAGCGGTCGTGGACGGCCGCCCTCGAGTCCATCCTCGGCTTGGCGAAGAAGGGACGCTAGGCGCTCGTTCCGGTGTCTTGGGCCCAGTAGCGGTCCCTGACCAAACGCTTGTACAGCTTCCCAGTCGGCAGCCTCGGAAGTTCGCTCACGAAGTCAACCTGCTTCGGGCATTTGAAATGCGCGAGGTGCTGGCGGCTGAAGTTGATCAACTCTCGGGCGAGATCCGCACCGGCTTCGTAGCCCGGCGCGGGTTCGACGACGGCAACCACCTTTTCGCCCATGTCGGGGTCCGGAGCGCCGATCACTGCGACGTCGCTGACGCCGGGATGGGTCGAGAGAAGGTTCTCGGTCTCTTGGGGATAGATGTTCACACCACCGGAGATGATCATGTAGCTTTTGCGGTCGGTCAGGTACAGCCACCCGTCGGCGTCGAGGTGACCGATGTCGCCGACGGTGCTCATGTTGCCGTCCTCAGCTCGGCTCTCGGCAGTTTTCTCCGCGTCCTCGAAGTACTCGAAGTTCGTCGCTCCTCGAAACCACACAGTGCCGTCCGTGCCCGGCGGGCAGTCCAGTCCGTTCTCGTCCCGTATCACGACTTCGCCGAGGACTGCTCGTCCAACCGTCCCTCGATGGGCGAGCCATTCGGCGGAGTCGCAGAAAGTGAACCCGTTCGCCTCCGTAGCGCCGTAGTACTCGGTGATGATCGGCCCGAGCCAGTCGATCATCGCCTGCTTGATGGGAATCGGGCAAGGTGCTGCCGCATGGACGATCCGCTGCAGCGACGACAGGTCAAAGCGGTTCCTGACGTCGTTCGGGACGCGCAAAAGGCGGTTGAACATCGTCGGGACCATCTGGCAGTGCGTGATCCGGTAGCGCTGCACCGCCGCCATCCAACCCTCCGGGTCGAAATGCTCCATGACCACGGCTGTCGCGCCTAGACGTAGCGAGGCAGCGACGCTCGCCTGCGGCGCCGAGTGGTAAAGGGGCGCCGGGTTGAGGTAGGTCATGTCCTCTGTGAAACCGAACAGGTACCGCACGAACTCCATGACCGGGAGCGCCTCGCCGGGGGGCACTTCCGGAAGCGCCCGATGGATCCCTTTCGGCTGCCCAGTGGTGCCTGAGGAGTACAGCATTGCGGCTCCGAGGCATTCGTCGGCAATGGGGGTAGACGGGTAGCTTGCCACCATGGAGGCGAGAGGTTCCCAGACGCCGTCGGCGACAACCGTGCCCGTGACCACGAACTGCTCCACCGCCCGACACGACGCAGCGGCCTGGCGGGCTACGTCGAGCTTGTCCAGTGAGGCGAAAAAGGTCTTCGCCTTGCAGTTGCCGACGATGTATGCCACTTCGTCGGGTCCGAGATAGCTGTTGATTAGGGTGTAGTACAGTCCGGCGCGATCAGCCGCGCCCTCTATCTCGAGCATCACCGGGTTGTTGGAGGACAGGATGGCGATGTGGTCGCCGCGGCGTAGACCCTGGTCGCGAAGCATATGGGCGATGCGGTTGGCCTCCGCCTCGTAGCTTGCGAAGGTTACGGTCTCCCCGGTTCCGACCATTATGATGGCCGGCTTGTCGGGGTGGGCGGCGGCTGTCCGGGCGGCATACATTGCTAAGCGACATTAGCGGCGCCGGCCTTCGCGCACCGAAGTAAATGTGGTCGCCTGCCTCGCAGTCGAACTGGAACTGCCGTGCGGCCGACACGCCGACCGCTTGCCTGCGCTGGCGGGCGTGCGAGTTCGACGAGGTCATGATGGACGAGCGAACGCGGCTGTCACGTAACCCTACGCCGTGCGCAACCGCGACCCTGTTGTGAGAGGCTACGTCCGCGAGCTCCAACAGGAGGTCAAGGATCAGGGTCTGTGGGCCCTGTTTCTCGACGAGGAGCTTGGCGGCCCCGGCCTGGGCCAGCTCAAACTCGGGTTGCTCAACGAGATCGTCGGACGCTACCCGTCGGCCCCCCAGATGTTCGGGGCAGCGGCACCTGACACTGGCAACATGGAGATTCTCGCTGCCTATGGCACCGACGAGCAGAAGCAGCGCTGGCTCACCCCGCTACTCGACCAGGAGATGTTCTCCGCCTACTCGATGACTGAGCCCCAAGGCGGCAGCGACCCAAACCTTTTCAAGACCCACGCCGTTCGAGACGGCGAAGAGTGGGTGATAAACGGGGAGAAGTGGTTCACCTCCGCCGGGAGGGTGGCCGACCTTCTGTTTGTCCGGCGGCGTATAGCCGTACACAGCCGAGCTGTAGGCGCTGCCAGTAAAGCCGCCGATCGCATAGACCGACCCTCCCGGCCCCGCACCCGTCGCCGCCGCCAAGCCGTACTCGGCGGTCGGCAGGGACGCCACTGTCACCCAACTGGCTCCCCCCGGGGCATAGGCGTACACCGCCGAACTGACGGCGCTGCCGTTGTAGCCGCCCATCGCGTAGATCCGCCCGTCGGGGCCTTTAGCCGCCGTCAGGTTGTACTCGGCGGCCGGCAACGGCGCCACCGTTGCCCAGCTGCCAAGGGAGCCGTTCGCACCCGGGGTGTAGGCGTACACCGCCGAGCTGAGGACGCTACCATTAGTCCCGCCCATTGCGTAAAGTGTCCCGTCGGCCCCGGTCGCCGCCGCTAGGCCGTACTCTGTGGTCGGCAAGGACGCCACCGTCGCATTCCAGGTCTCCACGTTTGCCCCCACCCCCGACGCGTGAGCGGTCGGCGACCGCGCCACCAGCGGCCCAGTTAACGCCAACGCTACTGCCATCACCCTCGCGATCCGTCGGCTCATGGCTACCTGCTCCTGCACTTTCGGTTGGTCATCGTTTCCTGCCGGCACGCGCGAAAAAGCATGCATGT
>JAJZDJ010000009.1:0-2968 GCA_021828685.1 Actinomycetes bacterium
TAGCGGAAGCTCGTGCACGCCTACGAGCCTCACGTCGTTATTGTGAAGAGACGAGCGACCTACCGGTATCGCCCGGAAGCAGACCGACACCGAGGCGTTCGACAGTTTCGGGGTCGAGGAACATCCTGCGAGACCCGTGACCATTAGGACGAGCACGGCTACTAGAGCGGCGCCAGGCTTGGCGAAGGCGAGAGTGGCTTTCATGGCGACGACTCGAGTTCGTTCAAAGCCAGGTCTCCTGCCTCGGATCCGGCCGGGTGGTTCGGGCCCGTGGCGCCCGGGCGGTCCTGTAACTCTGAAGGCGCTCTCCTCGAAGCGACTGCCAAGGTGGCCCAGGCTACCCAACCTACAGCGAGCATGAGCCAGTAGGAGACGAGCCTGTAAAGCAGGACAGCTGCGACGGTGGATTCCTCTGCCCCGCCGAAAGTGACTAGGGCCACAGTAAGGCTTCCCTCGACGGCGCCGAGGCCGCCTGGGGTTACCGGCAAGTTGGAGGCGAGCTGGCCGGCCGCATAGGCGAGGAGGAGCCCTCTCCATGGGACACCAACTCCGACAGCGTAGAACGACAGCACGAGACATGACAGATCCGCCAGCCAGTTGCAGGCGGCCATGACCGCCGCGCGGACCCATTGCTTGCGCGAAGGGTTGACCGCGGAAAGCTCCGCAATCCACCCGCTCACGACATCGTCGGGGGACCTGGCGGATCGGCGCCGGCGGAGAGCTCTTTGCGAGAGCGCGACGAGGCTCACAAGATGGCGGAGCAACCTGCGTCGCTCGACGAAAGCCACGACCAGGACTATGGCGACGACGATGATCCCGAGGATCGCCTCGACGAGGTCATACGAGCTGCCGCTCGAAGCCGCGACGGCCAGCCCTACGAGCGACAACGTGGTCAACGCGAGAAACGTGAGCATGTTGAATGCGACGAGGACCCAGCCTGACAGGACGTCGGTTGCGCCGTGCCGGCGAAACTGGCGGAACAGGTAGGCCAGGTAGATGACGGTGCCCCCGGGGAACGACGACTGGATCGACGAGCCGGCGAGGGTAATTCCCATCATCTTGCCTGCCCCGATATCAATTTTTCCGGCCCGAAGCAGGCGGCGTTGCAGGGAGGAGAGGGCTGCAAAGGATCCGATCTCGCCCGCCACGGCGAGAAGCATCCACCACCACCTGAGATGACTGAGGTAGCCGGATATGCCGGCTAGCTCACCCGTCTTGCCCGATATCGCCCACGCCCCGACACCCAGTGCCACGAGTCCGATGGCCGCTCGAAGAGCGGGCCACGCCCAGCGCGGTCGCCTGCCCACCGGCTTACCTGTCAGCGCCCGAGCACACGGGCATTCTGATCGAGACCGATCCCAACCCTCGATTCACGGATCATGCCTCGGTTGATCTCATGGCCCAACGCTATATCGCCTCGCGGCCTCACCCACTCTAGAACCCGATCCCTGAGACCGGGCACTGCGTCGCGGGGTCCCAGCATCACCAGTGTCCCGGTCGTCCTTGAGGCGACACCAGGCGTGACAGCGTAACCGCAGCCGAGGCGGGACCGGTCGGCTGCGCTCATCTGCATTGCAGTGTTGTAGCCGTCCCAGAGAACCCATGTCTGCTCACCGCCGCCAGGGCCCGAAACTACGGTGCCTCGGGTGCCGTAGGGAACTTCACGTAGCCGGCTGGAGAGCATCACGACTCTAAGATCGTCGTGGAACTGGAACGTCGGTGCATTGCGACCGTCGCCCGGCGGCTGCGCTTCCCGGCTATTCGCAGACGACAAGAGGGTCCGAGCAGCCCTGTTCAGGCCATCGGTTTCTTCCAGGCCGAGCCCGACCATCACCGGGTTGACCCCTAGCTCAGACAGTCGCTTCCAGTGGGCGAGGATTTCCTCAGCAGAGTCGCGCCCGGTTCGAAGGCAGACTTTTAGCGAAGCACGAGTCGGGTCGGTCGCCTCGGCGGCGACGCTACCCCATGGCGCTCCGGGGGGAAGGTCCAGGCGGAGGGCTGTGGACTCGTCTAGGCCGCGCGACGCGGGACTGCTCAGCCTCGGCAGCGTGCCCCCCTCGACGAGAATCAGCTGAGCCCGACGATGGCGAGCCTCTCCGGCGAAGACGAGCAGCTCGGCTGCGCTACGCCTGTCCGCCTGGTCGACCACGAGGACATCGAAGTCGGCTCCCGGTCTCGACGCCGACACCGATGTGAGTACCTCCCAGCGTTGTGCTGCCAACGGGGAGGTCGTATTGACGACGAGTCTCCGCCCGTCGGCCTCGACGCTCTGGCGGTACCCGTCGATCAACTCTGCGTGGTCGATGAGGCGACTTCGCCCGGGAGGGCAGACCAGTCGGATGACAGGGTCGCCAAGGTTGGTATGGGGGTGAATATCCCAGCCCGCATCGATCGCGCGTGCGAGTCGTTTGTCGGCGTCGATAGACAGCGAAGTCGACCATCGCGGCCGCGATGTCTGGGACGGTACCGGACGGCTGGTGTCGCAGAACCGCGTAGTCCAAGCGAGGGCTTCCTCAACGCTTGCCCCTCCCGGATGACACTCTGCGAGGCAGACGATCACATCGGCTCGACGGAAGTCGGATCGTTTGGTGGCGAGCCTGGTTTCGACCGCCTTGACCAGGCGGTCGCTATCGAGCTTGCCGACTGCGTTGGTGCTCCCAGGTCGGCCGCGGCCGTCGGTACCGGCGAAATCTCCCGCGGTTGGGATCGCTGCCCCGGTCAGCGACGCCGCTCTGGTGACGGCCGCGGATTGCGCACGCCCGGGCGTGTTTCCTGCGGTCCATCCGCTCGTGACCGCCTGCCTCCTCGCTTCATAGGGGCCTAGCGCGGCGACCGCCCTGCTCTGCGTGCTTGCGAACCGAACTGCCTCACGGGGGATGTCGGCGAGGTCGGCCAGACCGTCCGAGCGAATACGCCACGCAACGTCCCAGCCGCGTTCCGCGGTTTGATAGCGAAGCTCGAGGTGGTA
>JAJZDJ010000009.1:3068-37619 GCA_021828685.1 Actinomycetes bacterium
TCTACCCAGGGTTGGAGGTCAACCATGTTCCTAGCTTCAGCGCTCTCGATGCCAGCTTCAGTTACACCCGGCTTGACGCTCGCCCCCAATATCTCGGACCTTCCAGGTGCGACGGTTTTGCAGAACCTGACTAACGGGCTCGGAGGTTGGGCGCTGATGGCGGCGATGGCAGGTGTCTTGATAGGAGCCGTCATGTGGGCTTTCGGGCACTTCTCCCAGAACTATCAGCAGGCCTACAACGGGCGCAAAGGTGTGCTGGTCTCCGGTTTGGCGGCGATACTTATCAGCGGCGCCCCCCGGATCGTCGACTTTCTGGTGGGTCAGGGAGCCAAGATATGAGCTCAGTCGTCGGGACCCTCGCGTGCGCGTTCCCGCTGGCATGCGAGGCAAGCAACGCCGGAGGGGCTATCGCGAACGTTGCAGCGCACTCGCTGCTGTCAGTTGTCGCAACGTCGCTCGGTCACGCCTCGGGTTGGCTGGTATCGCAGGTGTGGCATCGGATCGATATCACGACCACGCCGAGCGTCGGAACGGTCTGGTTTCGAAAGGAGCTGGCTGTGATGGAGCAGGTTTCGCTGGTCGTCGTCCTGCCCATTCTGCTTGCCGCTAGCATCGGACCGGTCCTTCGACAGGACGCCCGTCGCCTCATCCGCGTGTGGTTCGTCGGCCTCCCTGTCGCCGTCCTCGCCGGTTTCGCTGCATCACAAGTCGTCGGCCTTGGTGTTCAAGTGGTGGACGAGCTCTGCCGCGTATTCCTCGACGCTGGGGCGAACGGGCGGGCGAAGCGCTTCATCGCTGCGATAGCGAAAGGCGAGCTCGGCGGGATCCCGCTGTTCGCCCAAGGCCTGTTCTCTCTCTTGACGATCATCGGGACGGTACTCGTATGGTTGGAGCTCGTCGTGCGCTCCGCTGCGGTGTACGTAGCGACGATCTTCACACCGTTGGCGCTCACCGGTTTCATATGGCCGGCGACGCTCAGCGCTGCCAGGCGAATGGTGGAGATTCTTGTGGCATTGATCATGTCAAAGTTCGTGATCGTGGTGTCGGTGGTGCTAGGCATGGAGGCTTTTGTCCAGTCGACCACAGACGCCCAGCTGTCGGGGGCTGCAATACTGCTGCTCGCCGGGTTCGCTCCGTTCGCCTTGCACCGACTTGTGCCCGTCGTGGAGGCATCTGCGATCTCACATTTGGAGGGCATGTCCCACCGGCCCTTCCGCGCTGCTGCAAGGGCGACGACTTCCATCGCCGGTGCCCCGTTTCACCCCGTGACACAGTTGATCATGGCCGCGCGCAGCTCGTCAACCTCGACGCCAGCGGTGGTCGCCAAGCCGGTGGTCGCTCAACCGATAGCCGAGCATCCGGCCGACTTCCCTAACGCCCCGCCGACACGAGGCGCATAGCGTTGAGCGTTCCAGATCCGCGCTACCACTTCAATCCACTCGAGCGCCGAGGGGTCCTTCTCGGGATCACTCCCGGACAGCTGGCTTTCGCGTGTACAGCTGTTGTCATTGCCGTGCTGGTGAGAGCCGCCATCGGTCCTCGAGGCGGGACGCCGGCGGGCGCAGCGATCGCCTTGGTCGGAATGGCACTGTCCCTGATCCCGATCGGCGAAGCCACCGCAGTGGAGCGGGCGCAAGTTGGGGGCGCCTGGCTTATGCGTAAAGCGGGTCGCACCAAGCTGAGCGACCTCCCGACGACAGGCCGGTATCTCCACAACGACGGCCCGAACCGATTCTCGACGTCCTTCGGATTGAAGGCCGGCCGAACCGCTCCCGCAGGCATTTCACTTGTCGAGCGATCCTTGAGCTCGGGAGGGCCGCCGGTCGGGGTGATAAGAGATCAAAGGGCCAGTACCTTGGCTGCCGTGTTGGCGGTGCAGGGACCGCCCTTCTCCCTTTTGGACCCCGAGGATCAGTCGAGCTGCCTCGAAGGATGGCGCAGCGTGCTTGCAGCGCTCGGACGCGCAGGTAGCCCCGTCGCCCGGATTCAATGGCTGCAGCGCAGTACACCAGAATCTCCAGCGACAAAAGTCTTGGCGCCGCTGGGTGCCGTCAGTCCAGACGCCTATAGCAGCTTCGTCGCGGAGGCCACGCCGCTCATCGAACGCCACGACGCATGGATCGCGCTTTCCGTAGGGTCCTCATGCGCATCCCGACGACGACTTGCACTAGAGCAACGCTCCGTCGACATCCTCGGCCGGGAGCTGCGCTTCGTGGACGGCCAACTGCGGTCGGTCGACCTTCGACCCACAGGACCGCTCGAACTGACCGCACTGGCCGACTTGCTGGCTGGCAAGCCCGGCGGACCTTGGCCGCTTGCGCTTCGCGAAGGCTGGTCGGAGATCCAAGCCGACGATTCCTGGCACCGGACCTACTGGGTGAGCGACTGGCCCCGATTGGACGTCGGCCCGAACTTCCTCGCACCGCTGCTCGTGGCAAAAGCCAACCGCCGGGTGTCAGTTGTCATGACAGCAGTCCCGCCCAGGAGTGCTATGCGCCAGGCCCGATCCGCGCGCACGGCCGATGCGGCAGACACCCAACTCCGGCTGAAAGCAGGGTTTCTGCCGAATGCGCGCCGGGAGAAAGAAGCGGAGGGAGCGCTGCGCCGTGAGTTAGAACTCGCCGACGGTCACTGCGATTACCGTTTCAGCGGGTACGTCACCGAGAGCGCAGAGTCTCTCGAAGCACTCGAAGCGTCATGCGCGGCCCTTGAACAAGCCGCTCAGGCCGCCCGGGTGGAATTGCGGTGCCTCTACGGGCGCCAGGCGGAAGCGTATTCGTGGACTATGCCGCTGTGCCGGGGATTGCGGTAGGCGACGCAATGAAACCTCCGCCGGCGCACCGTTCGACTACGGCCCATCTCCAGGCTGTGTACCCGTTCGTCTCGAGCGGCGGGCTCGACATCGGCGGCCCTTTGCTTGGACGGGATCTGCTTGGGGGACCGTTCCGGTTCGACCCGTGGGAACTGTATCGCCAAGGGGTGATCACCAACCCGAACATCGTGGTCATGGGACAGATTGGCAGGGGTAAGTCGACGTTCGTCAAGACCTTCGTCTCGCGTCAACTCGCGTTCGGCCGCCAAGCATGGATCGTGGACCCGAAAGGGGAGTACGGGCCGTTGGCGCAAGCATTCGGGTGCCGGCCCGTGGCGCTAGTTCCCGGTGGGGCGACCCGCCTCAACCCGCTCGACGTCCCAGCAAAAGCTTCCGGCTACGGCGGACGTGATAGCACGTGTGAGGCGAGCGTCCGGCCGAGACTTGAACTCGTCGCGAGCCTCCTCGCGTCGTCGCTGGCCAGACCTGTCAACCCCGAGGAGCGCGCTGCACTTGAAGTCGCTGTTCGCCAAGTATCCAAGGACTTCCTGCGACCGACGCTCCCACAGCTGGTCGAAGCATTGATGGCGCCTGATCCTGCAGCGTCGGGACCAGTCGGACTCGATGTAGGAGTGCTAGCAGCCAACTCGAGGACCATTGCGCTCGAGATGCGGCGGATGGTCCGAGGCGACCTTGCCGGGATGTTCGACGGACCGACCACCGATGGTATCGGCATCGACGGGCAGCTGGTTGTCATCGACCTTTCTGCCACGTTCGCATCAGCTGCGCTGCCTTTGATCATGGCCTGCGCGACAGCCTGGCTGCAGGCGTCGCTGTCAGTAGAGCGGCCGGCGAAACGACTGGTGGTTCTCGACGAGGCGTGGGCGATACTCTCCGACTTCGAGACGGCCCGGTGGACTCAGGCGACGTTCAAACTGTCGCGAGCGCTCGGAGTCTCAAATCTCGTCGTCGTGCACCGTCTCTCCGACCTTCGAGCTCTTGGCGACGACGGATCCAAGCAGCGCAAGATAGCGGATGGCCTTCTGGCCGATTCGGAGACGAGAGTGTGCTTCGCCCAATCGGCGTCGGAAGTGGCGGGGACGGCCTCGCTCGTGGGTCTCAACTCAACTGAATCCGAGGCCTTGGCACATCTGCCGAGGGGGGTGGCTCTGTGGAAGGTCGGGGATCGTTCCTTCCTCGTGGAACACCTCGTGGCCTCCTCGGAGCGGGCGATGGTCGACACGGACGCCGCGATCAGATGACCGGTGGGACACTTTGACCTGGTTGGAATCGGCAGCGCTCTACCTGGCGCTCGGCGCCGTCGTCTTCGCGGGTGCCTCGCTTTCGCGTTCCGCATTTGCGGCCGTTCGCGGCCCGAAGAAGCGGAAGCGAGCGCATCAGTGGAGGATGGCCACCGGCACGAAAGGTGGCGCTCGTTGGGCTTCGTCGATCGACTTGAAGACCTTGGAGTTGCCTCGACGAGGCACCGGTCGGCGGCTCGTTCTCGGACGTCGATCCGGTTTCGGCGGCGGATTGGTGGCAACCGAGGAGCGCCATTCGGTACTGGTGGTCGGTCCGACCCAGTCGGGCAAGACCACGAGCCTGGCGATCCCGGCCCTGCTCGAATGGGACGGCCCTGTGATCGCCACCTCAGTCAAGGACGATCTTGGCGCCGCGACGATCGGATGGCGTCGCCGTCTAGGGACCTGTTGGGTATTCGATCCAACACAGTCGTCGGGGCTTGCACCTCGCACGAACTGGTCACCCCTAGCGGCTTGCGATACGTGGTCGGGCGCTCAGAAAGTCGCCGGTTGGTTGGTCGACTCCACGCCAGCGAGGAGGGGACTCGCCGATGCAGCGTTTTGGTACACCGCTGCAGCAAAGCAGCTCGCGCCTCTCCTGCTCGCTGCAGAGTCGGCCTCGATGAGCATGGCGGACGTTGTGCGCTGGACGGACTGTGGAGAGTTCGCAGAGCCCCAAAAGCTGTTGGTCCTAGCCGGACACGATTCCGCCGCCTCGTCTCTAGCGGCGTGCGCGAACCGCGACGAGCGGATCCGAAGTTCCGTCGGCACAACCCTCGAGACCGTGCTCATGCCGTTCGCCGACCCGAGCGTTGCGGCGACGACGTCGACCTCTGACATGGATCTTCGCGAACTGCTCGAAGGCTCGGCGACTCTCTACCTTTGCGGGCCGAGCCACGAACAGGCGAGGGTTGCCGGGCTGTTCGCGGCTCTCGTGTCACTGGTCGTGGCGCAAGCAGTAGAGAAAGTCGGTGCTACCGGACGGAGCCTCGACCCTCCGTTGCTAATGGTCTTGGACGAGGCCGTGAACATAGCCCCGATCGCAGATCTCGATACCCTGGCTTCGACAGCGGCAGGGCTCGGTATCCAGCTGGTGACTGTATGCCAGGACCTGGCGCAGCTCGCGGCCCGATACGATCAGGAAAGGGCGAGGACGATAGCAAACAACCACAGAGCCAAACTCCTGCTCTCCGGCGTCTCCGATCTCGGAACACTCGACATGATGTCGGGGCTCGCCGGGGAGCAGGCTGTTCGCGAGACCACCGTCACCCAGGATCGCAAAGCCGGCCGGACGACCCGGTCGACGTCGACAGCCTTCCGGCGACTCGCTCCGCCGGACCGTCTCCGTCGCGTTCCTCCGGGTGAGGCGGTTCTTCTGTACGGACACCTGCCGCCGGTGAGGTTGGACTTGCGTCCGTGGTACGCGGACCGCATTCTCGCCACCAAGGTGGGAGGCGCTGACCGACGTTGACCTTGGAGCGCACGGATCTCACCACTCCGGCCATCAGAGGTCGCCGGCGGGCTCGGAACGCCCGCTACCGGCGGCGGGCTCGGCTGGGTGCGACCCTCGTCGGTTCACCCGGCATCTTCGGGTACACGGGGGGCCACGGAGCGTCAGCGTGACCGGCGACACGATCAGCTTCCGCCATGTCGAGCAGCGGCTGAAGGCTTTCGGGTGCGGCACCCGCCCAGGGATCGCCTGATTGCGCAAAGCGGGCAGCCACGGTGGCGATCGTCAGATCGTCGGGGTGGATGGCTGCGAGCTCCTCCCACAGCAGCGGGGTAGAAACCTGGGCACCTGGTCGCGACCGAACCGACCATGCGCCGAAAATCGTCTTGTGCGGAGCATTCTGGTTGAAGTCGACGAAAACCCGACGGCCACGCTCCTCCTTCCACCACGATGCCGTCAACAGGTCGGGTCGGCGACGTTCGAGCTCCCTGGCGAGCGCAACAGCTGCCGCTCGGACCTGCAGTGCGGTCCATTCGGGGCTGAGCCGGACGTAGATGTGAATACCCCGGTTGCCGGTCGTCTTCGGCCAGCCGTGGCACCCGACGTCGCAGAGTAGGCGTCGAACCTCGTCCGCTGCTTCAGCGACCATCGTGAAGTCGGCTCCGTCGGGCGGGTCGAGGTCCACGCGAAGTTCGTCGGCGTGCTCCGGGTCATCGGCCTGGTACGCCCACACGTGAAAGCCGAGGCAAGCGAGGTTGACTGCCCAGACCACGTGGGCGATGTCCGCTGCGACGAGCGCCCGGGAAGCGGTGCCGTTCGGGGTGGTCACCTCCACCGTCTCCAACCACTCAGGGCGGTGCTCGGGGACGCGTTTTTGGAAAAACGACGGGCCGGTAGCGCCGTTCGGGAACCTCTGCATGAGCACGGGCCGGCCACCGATGGCTGCCATGACCGCACTCTCGACGCCGAGGTAGTACTCGACAAGGTCGAGCTTTGTCTCGGCTCGCTCGGGGAACATCACCTTGTCGGGGTTGCTCAGCGTCACTTCACGTCCGGCCACGTCGATGACAGTGGCGCTAACCGCTCCGCGTGACGCCACGGTGGTCAGGCGCCGGCAGCCGGCTCGGTTTCGTCGGGACGGTAGCAGGCCGCCACGAGACCGCTCGCCGACAACACTCCGAGCGCGACGGAAAGCAGCGCCCATCGCAGGCCGCTTCGACTCCTTCCGCGCACCGCGTCGTACGAGATGCGGCCCGGACCGAGCGCCGCGAGAACCGCCGCTACGGCAGCAACCAACCCGGTGTACTCCCATCCGCCTTTGAAGACGAAGAAACCCTTGCCCCGGTGATCTGTTCTCGCCGCGGTCACCATCAGCCCTACGGTCGCGGCTGCAGGGTAGGGGCTGGCGGCGCCGACAGCCATGAGGGTACCCGCCGTCATCTCCGTCGCAGCGGCGATCCTTGCGTGCAGGCCAGCCGGACGAAGCCCGAGAGACTCGAACCATCTCGTGGTGCCGGCGATGCCGCCAGGGCCACGGACCTTGTTGTACCCGTGGGCGACAAGCATCGGCCCGACGGCAAGGCGCAAAGCCAACGAAGCTGCGTCCAAAGCCAACTTCGACGTTCTCCCACCGCTCGCACTCACACTCCAAACGCTACCCGCTTAGCGGACCGCCTCACATCCCGCTGCGGACTGGTTACCCTCGTAGGCGTGATCCTTCCGGCGCGCACCAGGTTCGCTGTCCGAGTCGGGCTCGCTTTCGCGGAGATCTCCCGTCGCCTCCAGCTCGGCGGGGGGTCCGTCATCGGGGGCCGGGCGATCATGGCCGTTGACCCCGAAGCGCTGAAACACTTAGCCGCTGACCGCAGCGTCGTCCTGGTGTCGGGAACCAACGGCAAGACAACCACGACCAAACTCCTGGCTGCGGCACTCGAAGGCATACCTGAGGTCGTCACCAACATCGAAGGGGCGAACCTGCCGATGGGCTTGGTGGCGGCGCTAGCCCAAGGTTCCCCGAACGCCAGGGCGGTACTCGAAGTGGACGAGGCATGGCTTCCCAAGGTGATCCCGTCCATCCACCCGAGAGCTGTGGTGCTTCTCAACTTGACCCGCGACCAGCTGGATCGAAACAACGAGGTCCGCACCCTCGCCGCTTCGTGGAGATCGGCGTTGGCCGGAAACGCGGCAGGCGTCGTCGTGGCAAATGTCGACGATCCGCTCGTCGTGTGGGGGGCCGGGGCGGCCGACCGTACGATCTGGGTGGCGGCCGGACAGCCGTGGACCGACGACTCGGGGGGCTGCCCGAGCTGTGCGGGCCGGATCGAGTTCCAGCTGGGCGGGTGGGCGTGCGGGGGCTGCGATTTCGCAAGGCCTGACCCCGATGTGGAACTCGATGGTGCCACCTTGAGATACTCCGACGGGCGAGCGGTCGCTATCGATCTCGCTCTGCCCGGCCGGGCGAACCGGGCCAACGCCGCGATCGCGGTCGTAGTTGCCGGTGCTCTGGGTGGCGAGCCGACGGATGCTGCCTGCTCCATGGCCCAGGTAGCGGAGATCGAGGGAAGATATGCGGGGTTGGAGGTCGGCGACGCCCGCGCTCGGCTGCTCCTCGCGAAGAACCCTGCAGGCTGGTTGGAGACCTTTGACGTTCTCGAAGCGCCGCCATGCCCGGTGGTGGTCGTGATCAACGCCCGCCTCGCTGACGGGCGGGATCCCTCCTGGTTGTGGGATGTCCCATTCGAGCGGTTGCGCGACCGGGAAGTGGTCGCGTCCGGCGAGCGGGCATGGGACCTCGCGGTCCGACTTCGCTATGCAGGGGTACCCCACCGCGTCGTCGAGGATCCCCTGGTAGCGCTCGACGAGGCCTTCCACGGCGTTGACTTCGAAGTGGTCGCCAACTACACAGCCTTTCAGGCGATCCGCCAAAAGCTTGGCGCCGACGTTTCGAGGGCCACGTGAGCGTATCGGTATGCCTGCTTTTTCCTGACCTGCTTGGCACCTACGGTGACTCCGGGAACGCAACAATCCTGGCTCAGAGGCTTCTCTGGAGAGGCTTCGATTCGGATGTCAACGTCGTAAGGTCCGGGCAGGCGGTACCCACCAGCTGCGACCTGTACGTCGTGGGAGGAGGCGAGGACCTGCCGCAAGCCCTTGCTGCGAGCCAACTCGGAGCCGGAAGCGACTCCAGCCCGCTCGTTAAGGCGGTTGGAGCTGGCGCCGTTGTCTTCGCCGTGTGCGCAGGACTTCAGATCATCGGGCGTTCGTTTAGCGGTCCCGGAGGCGCAATGACAGCGGGAGTCGGCCTTCTCGACTGCCACACGCGGACGGGTAGGCGCCGAGCAGTCGGCGAGCTCGCCGTCGAACCTGCTCCTGAACTGGGCCTTCCCGGGCTTCTGAGCGGCTACGAGAACCATGCCGGGGTCACGACGCTCGGACCGGGAGCGTCTCCTCTTGGCACTGCCAGAAGTGGGGTTGGTAACGGGGACGGCACCGCTCTCGACGGAGCGAGATCCGGACACGTTGTCGGAACCTACATGCACGGTCCAGCGCTGGCACGCAACCCGGAGCTTGCTGATCTTCTCCTCTCGTGGGTTGTAGGTGACCTTGAGCCGATCGACGACCGTGAAGCGTACGAGCTCCGTCGCCGAAGGCTCGCTGTGGTCAGCGGCGGATTGCGGCGGCGGCACCTATGGTCGTGGGCCCAGAGGTGAGGTGCAGCGGACCTGCCGCTACCTCCCAGAGCTTGATCCCGCCCAGGATCCCGGCAGAATTGTCGACGACTGTAACGTCGCTCGGCAGGTCGTCGCCTAGGCGAACAGAATTTCCGCCTCCGATGAAGCAATGGTCGAAGAAGGTGAGCGCCCGCAGGGTCTCGACGGCTTCAATCACATGGGACAGCCACTTCTTGTTCCCTGACTTCTCGCGCGCGGCCTCGCCGACCACTTCGTTGTAGCTTCGGCCCTTCTTGAAGGGGTGATGGGCGAACTCGAGGTGCGGTTGGAGCTGCCCGTCGAAGAAAAGTGCAGTACCGAGGCCCGTCCCGAGGGTAAGGACAAGCTCGAGACCCTCGCCTTGCACTACTGCGGCTCCTTGGAGGTCGGCGTCGTTGGCGATTTTCACCGGCTTGGAGGTCGCTGCGGCTAAGGCGGCGCCGAGATCGAAGCGGTTCCATGCGCTGACGAGCTCAGGACTCGGCTCGCCCCCGGGGCCCCTCGGGGAAACGAAATGCGGGGCGGACAGTATCTTGCCGTTGCGGACCATTCCCGGGAATCCGACCGACACCCGGTCGTAGGAGGGGAGCGGTTTGACGAGGTCCAAAAGGACGGTCACGAGTTTTGCGGGGGGCAGAGGGTAGGGCGTGTCGCACCGGACGCGGTCGTGGACCATCTGGCCTTGTGGGTCTAAGACGGAACCTTTGAGGCCTGTCCCTCCGATGTCTATTGCGAGAGTTTCGGCATTGCTTTCACTGTTTTTTCGTGTGACCACGCTGCGAGAATAGGCGAGCGGCCATGACGATGTTCCCTTTGTGTCGAAATGCTTCGTAGAAAAAAAGTTCCTTTGCTCTAGCCATAGCGTTGCCGATGGGTAGAGAATGTTCATAGATAGGCTCTAGCCGTAGAGGTAGAGAGATGACCCCAGACGCGAGATTGAGCGCAGCAGAGCGGGCAGCCCTTGCTGATTTGGAGGCAGCGGCGCTCGCTGACGACCCTACATTCGCTTCGCGCCTTAAGCACGACCGAGCCACAGACGCCAGCCGCGCACTTCATACAGCCACCCGGATCGCTTCCCGCGCTTGGGTGCGTGTCCTGTGCCTCAGGTGGTGGGGACTTGTCATGATGGCGGCAGGGCTCGCTGCGGTAGTCGCCGGCCTGAGCATTTCCATCCTGGTGTCCATAGGGGGCACCTTGGTCGCCGGCGTCGGGCTTCGAATCCTCGCTGAGGTAGTCGTAGATCGCAACGTCCGAAGGCGAGGGTCGCCAATGCGGGAGGCTTCCCTCGGATTCGAGGCGGGCCCGGAGGATCGGCGTTAGACCGCCCACGGGATGTGCCCCGCTGCCATCAGCAATGGCGATGAACTGTCCAGCTAGAGGCTAGCCGCCTGCAGTAGCTGTCACGTTTGTAGCGTCCAACGTGCCGCCGGTTCCGCGAGAGCCCGCTACCACTACCGTGTCGCCGATCTTCAGTCCCGACAAGGTCGCCTTGGATGCGATGCTCACTGTTGCCGACGGTCCGACCGTGATCTTGACGATCCGACCCTGTGCGTCGCTGATCTCGAGCAGGTCACCGCTGACGTCGATCACGGTGCCCGAAGTTGTCGGCGATGAAGTTCCTGCGGCAGCGCCCGCTGCTCCGCCACCAACGACGGCACCTCCAGTCGCAGCGCCTGCGCCTCCCAATCCGCCTCCGCCCGCTGTGGTCGCGCCTCCGAATCCTCCCGCAGTGGCGCCCGCAGCTCGCAGAGCGGCGATCCGGCTGGCAAACGCCGAAGTCGCAGCTGACACGCCGGTGCCGTGGTGCTTCTCGGCGACGACGCCGCCCCAGAAACCTCCCCCGAGCGCAAGGAGGATCAGGAGGATCCCGGTGAAGTAACGGACCCGTAGAACCTTGCCACTCTCCGGCAGAGCCCATTCGTCGTCGGGGTCATCCGGACGGATGACTATCGGCGGGATCTGATGTGTCTCGGGAATCGGTACCGGTTGAGTCAGATCCTCGGGGTGCATGCTCGGAATCCTCCTGGTTCTTCGATTAGTTGCCTGCATCTGGAGCAGGTATTCGCCTCACTCATAGCGCAGAGCATCGACGGGACGAAGTGACGCAGCGCGATTTGCCGGATAGAACCCGAAGAAGATGCCGACTGCTACCGCAACCACGAAAGCCTCGACGACCGACGTCGGAGTCGCCACCGGCTTTACCCCGACGATCTTGAACCGGCTTCCGATGAGGCCGACGGCGACACCTGCAAGTCCTCCGAAAAGCGATAACAGCACTGCCTCTGTGAGGAACTGACCGAGGATCGCCCGCCGGGGCGCGCCGATTGCCTTTCGGATACCGATCTCCCGGGTACGTTCGGTGACAGTGACCAGCATGATGTTCATTATTCCGATCCCGCCAACCAGGAGGCTGATCGCAGCGACGGCCCCGAGCAGGACCGTGAAGGTGGAGGTTGTCGAAGCGGAGGTAGAAAGGAGGGACTGCTCGTTTAACACGAAGAAGGGCAGGTTTGCGACGGTGGTCTGGTTTGCTGAGGCGAGAATGTCAGAGGCCTCCTGCTCGGCGGCATTAACCGTCCCGGCCGACTTGGCTTCGACGATGATCCGTTGGAAGTCGTTCGTATAACCGGTGAGGAGGCCCTCCGCGGTCGTGTAGGGGATTATGGCTATGTTGTTCGGGTCTGTGGTGCCGGTCGCCGACCCTTTGGAGGCGAGCACGCCTATAACCTGGAATTGGGCTTCATTCTTACCCTCGGTCATGTAGATCTCGGTCCCGATAGGATTCGCCCCGGCGGGGTAGAGATTGGTGAGGACCGTCTGGCCGATGAGGGCTACCTGGGCGGAGTTCGATATGTCGGCGGAGTTAAGCGAGCGTCCCGCCTCGACGGTGTAGTCCTCGGCAGGTAGGTAAGTCGGGCTTGTGGCGGTTACGCTGACTGTGGAGGACGCGGACTGATAGCTCGCTGTGACCGAGGCGCCGAGCACCGGCGAAACCGACAGGATGTCCGGGGCCTGGTTCGGGTCTGACATTGTGGCGATGTCCGCGGCGGTGATCGTGGCCGCTTGCGTTTGGGTTCCCGACGTCGCCGGTCCGCGCCCGAATCGACCTCTATTGGCGATCGTGATCGTGTTCGTGCCGAGGGCCTTGATCCGGTTCTGCACTGCAAGGGACGATCCGTTGCCGACCGCTACCAAGATGATGACTGCCCCGACCCCGATGAGTATCCCGAGAACCGTGAGCGACGAGCGCAGCTTGTTGGCGGCGAGACCCCTTATAGCCGTCGTGAGATCCAGGACGACCGTCATCTGATAGCGCCTGCGTCGGCCGGGTGGCGAGTGTCTGAGGTCGGCTCGTCAGCGATGATCAGACCGTCGCGCAGGCGCACAGTGCGCTTCGTGCGTGCCGCGATGTCGGGCTCGTGGGTGATCAGAACGACTGTCCTTCCGGCCCGGTTGAGCGCCTCGAAGATGTTCATGACTTCCTCGCTCGAGCGGGTATCCAAGTTCCCGGTCGGCTCGTCGGCGAGGATCAGCGCCGGGTTCGTGACGAGAGCCCGCGCGACGGCCACTCGTTGCTGCTGGCCGCCGGACATCTCGTTCGGGAAGTGGCCGGAACGCTCGGACAAGCCGACCATGTCGAGGGCGGCGACGGCGCGAGCTCGCCGCTCCTTGGAGCCGACCCCGGCGTAGAGCATGGGGAGTTCGACGTTGGCCAGCGCCGTGGTGCGGGGAATCAGGTTGAAGCTCTGGAAGACGAACCCGATCTTACGGTTGCGCACCCGCGCAAGGCGCGTTTCGTCGAGGCCACGCACATCCACCCCGTCCAGCCAGTAGCGGCCGCTCGAAGGCACGTCCAAGCAGCCGATGATGTTCATCATCGTCGACTTGCCCGAACCTGACGCCCCCATGATCGCAACGAACTCCCCGCGCTCGATCACAAGGGATACACCGCCGAGGGCACGCACCTCTGCGTCCCCCATCTGGTAGGTCCGGGTGAGATTGCGCAAGGCGATAACAGGCGGGATGCTCCCAAAGACCGGATTGTCAGCTGCGGGGGCGTTCACGGTTCAGCCCAGCCCACCCGCGATGCCGCCGCCCGCGAACCCTCCGCCGCCTGCGAACCCGCCAGCTCGTGTGCCAGCCCCGCCGGTCGCAGCGCCGGCGGTCGCCGTCACCGTGGGCTCGACGACTACGTCTCCGGCTGACAGCCCGGAAAGGATCTGCGTGGTCGAGTCGCCCACGAGGCCTGTAGTGATGGCTCGCGTCGTCTGCTTCCCGTTGCTCAGGACCGTCACCGTCGAGAAGCGGCCTGCTCTGGAGATAGCCGACGACGGCAGCTCCAAGGCGTTAGAAGCCGAAGCGACGACTACCGCAACGGAGGCGCTCATGCCGTCCTTGACAGTAGCCGGCGGGTTGTCGAGCGTAATCGTATCGTTGAAGGTCACGACGTTGCTCACGACAGACGGGTTCGGATCGGTGACGGTGACGGTGCCGTTCGCGGTCGTGTTGCTGAGCGCGCTCAAAGTCACCGTCGCGGGTTGACCGAGGGCGATCTTGACGGCATTTGCCTCCGGGAATCCTGCTACCACCACGAGGCTTCCGAGGGTGGCAAGGGTGAGGAACGCCGACGACGACGTCGTAGAGGAACTGTTGCTGCTGCTCGCAGATACAGAAGAGCTGCCGCCGCCGGACACGGTTTCACCCACAGTCCCGTTCAGGGCTATCACCGTTCCGGAGAAAGGTGCCGTGAGTTTGGTCTCGCTCAGGGTCTGCTCGTCGTTGATGACTGTCTGTTGAGCGTTCGTGATGGCGGTCTGGTCCTGGGTCAAGGTCGCCGGATTTACATACCGTTTTGCCTCGATCGACAAGTTCTCCTGGGTGAGACTGTTCTGGGCGTTCGAGAGGGTCGTCTCGTCCTGGTTGACGCTCGTCAGGTCGCCCGACACAGAGGAGCACAGGCTCGTGCCGGACGATCCTGAAGACGTCGTTCCTGTTGAGGTCGACCCTGTCGCTGTTGACCCTGTCGAGCTCGAGCTGCCGGACGAGCTTTGGGTCGTCCCGCTTGCGTTGGCCGGCGGGAGCGTCGTCGTAGTGGTGGTAGTCGGAGCTGAGGCGCACGCCGTCTCGTCGCTGGAGAGCTGGGCCTGCGCTCCGCTCAGGATGGCCGCGGCGGTCGAGATCGCCTGCTGGTCCGACGCGATTGTCGCGTTGTCCTGCGCCACCTGCGGTGGCGTCTCGCCGCCGGACTCGGCGAGGGAAAGGTTGCTTTCGGCCGTGGAGAGCTGGCCTTGTGCGCCGGTCAAAGCGGTCTGGGCTGTCGTCGAATCCAGCGTCGCCAATGTCTGCCCGGCGATGACGTTCTCGCCGAGCGTGACACCGACAGCGCTGACCGTTCCCGACGTCGAGAAGTTCACGTTCTCTTCTTGTGCAGGGGAGATATTTCCCGAAGCAGTCTCTGTCTGCTCGACGGTTCCCCTCGCAACGGTGACCGTCCGGATGGCCGTCGTCGTCGCGGCCTTGTGGAATACGGTTTGCACCCCGAAGTAGGCGACGACGGCAACGGCGACGAAGAGGACTGCGTTGAGGATCCAAAAGCGCGGGTTTTTCATCAGCCGGCGAGCGTGGTTGTCGTCGTGGAGCGGGCGGGAAGAAGCGGGGCGCAGGCAGCTCGAGCAGCGGCGAGGACAGAGCTGGCGGTGGTGGCCGGCACGGTGGTGCTACCAGGAAGCGTCGATGCGGGGGCTGACACACCATGAGCAGTCAGGCAGTTGCGATAAGCGGCGAACTGGGGGTTATTAGGTGCTGCGAAGCGGCCGCCGCCGGGCAACAGCGAGCGGCATGCGCTAAAGGCCGCTGAGTATTGAGAGAACAAGCCGCCTGCCGCCGGTCCCGCCCCGGCGGCGGTGCTCCCGGTAGTTGCGCTCGAGCTTCCAGGCGCAGTCCCGGCAGCCGTAGGACGTCGGAAACCCCGCCTTGCAGTGGCGAAGGATGTCGCTACCTTCGCGGGGACCCCGTGGCTTTCGAGACACGACGTGAATTTCGCTCGGGCAGCGGATGCTGTAGCGGCGGCTGACGTCGGCACCGAAGTGGAAGTCGGTGTCGTCTGGGCGGCTGTCTTGGTCGAGCCACCCCCGCACGAGGCGACCAGCCAGCCCGCCGCCAGGATCACTACCATCATCGAAAAAGGATTACGCCACAGTGGTCTGGGTACCGTTTTAGAGCGTCTACGGGCAGGCGTCGAGAGCATCGGCCCAATACTCCGTCGAACAATCTGAAAGGTGCCCAAGAACTTGTTTAAGTTTGGCTGAGAGAGGGAGGAAAAGTCCTCTCGGAGTGTCCCTCTTAGGCAAAATGGGTCTGTGCCTAACGTCTGAGGGCTCCTATCCTCGGTCGCCAACACTTGCGGCGCCTACAGATACCGGCGCGTGACATGGAATGAATGGAGTTCGCTTGAGAATCTTGGTGCTTGGTGGCGACGGCTATCTCGGCTGGCCGACCGCCCTCAACCTATCGTCGGTCGGACATGAAGTCGCGATTGTGGACAACTTCGTTCGACGTCGCTGGGACGAAGAACTCGGCGTCGACAGCCTCGTTCCGATTCTCACCCTCGACGAGAGGATAGGCGCATGGTGCCGAGCTTCAGGGAAGCGCATAACCTCCTACGTCGGCGACCTGTGCGACGGAGAGTTCGTCGCCACGACGGTCGCGGACTTCGACCCGGACACGATTGTTCACTACGCCGAGCAGAGTTCGGCACCGTACTCGATGCTGGATCGCAGTCACGCTGTGTCAACTCAGGTCAACAACGTCGTAGGCACTCTCAACGTTCTGTATGCGATCGCAGAACACAACCGCGATATCCACTTGGTCAAGCTCGGGACCATGGGGGAGTACGGTACCCCCAACATCGACATCGAAGAGGGATGGCTCGACGTAGCGCATCGCGGCCGAACAGACCGTGTCCTTTTCCCTAAACGACCCGGCAGCTTCTATCATCTGTCGAAAGTCCACGACAGTCACAACATCGAATTCGCCTGTCGAATCTGGGGTCTTCGCGCCACCGACCTCAACCAGGGTGTCGTCTACGGCCAGGAGACGCCCGAAACCTCCATACATCCGGATCTCGCAACCCGCTTCGACTACGACGGCGTGTTCGGCACGGTCCTCAACCGTTTTGCGATCCAAGCGGTCCTCGGCACTCCCCTCACCGTCTACGGTAGCGGTGGCCAGACCCGCGGAATAATCAATATCGTCGACACGGTAGCGTGCATCCGCCTAGCAGCCGAGACCCCCGCGGCACCCGGGGAGTTCCGGGTATTCAACCAGTTCACCGAGCAGATGACCGTTCGCTCGATCGCTGAAACGGTGGCGGCCGCGTGGCCGGGCGACAGCCGCATCGAGGCCGTCGAGAACCCGCGGGTCGAGATGGAGTCGCATCACTACCGTGCCGCTCACACCGGGCTTCTGGATCTTGGCCTCGTACCACACCTGTTGAGCGAAACCCTGATCGGCTCGATGTTCTCGCTCATCGAACGCCACAAGCACCGGATTCTGGCGGAGGCGATGCGTCCGACCGTGAGCTGGCGCTCCACGAGCAGTGCCCTCGCAAGCGCTAACTGACCGGACGGTTCCCGTACACCACGGCGTCGGAGAGGCCCGTGGCAAACCGAAAGCCTTAGTTGCGGCGCTCGGCGTCGGGCTTCCAGTCCTGCTGGGACTGCTCCACGTGGCGCTGGTGTGGCCCCACTACCACGTAGGCTCTTTCGACGACGACGCCAGCTACATTCTGACCGCCAAAGCGCTACTCGCGGGTCAGGGTCTGACGGGCCATCTGGCAAGCGGCGAGGCAATAGTGTCATTGTATGCGCCAGGCTTTAGCGCGCTGCTGACCCCACTCGTGTGGCTCTGGCCGCACGGTTTCGTGGCGCTCAGGCTCTTCTCCGTCGTCTGCTTCATCGCGATCTTCCCCCTTACCTGGATCTGGCTCGGAAATCACCGGGTGAGTGCGAGACTTCGCTGTGCAGCGCTAGTGGTTCTTGCGTTGGGCCCGCCGTTCGCGACATACGCGAGCATGGTGATGGCCGAAGCCGCATTCCTCGTGGTTCTCATGCTGTTACTACTTGCCGTCGACGCATGGTCGGCGACCGAACGCCTTCTCTCCAAGTGGACGTGGATTGTCATCGTCGCTTCGTCAGCGCTCGTGTGGATCAAAGAAGCCGGCATCGGGATAGTGATCGGATTGATTCTCTGGACCGCGCTGCGGCCCGCGGCGCGGCGGCTCGCCCGGGCCTCACTCCTCGCCGGCTGCGTAGCTGCATCGCTCGCCCCCGTGATCATCGCCCGTCTGATGCTGGGCAAACCGCTCGCCGGCAGCCTTTACACAATGCAGCTCGGCGTCTACTACCAAGGAGGCCTTTTCAGCCGCCTCCTCCAGGTAGCTCCGCACTCTGTGTGGCACCTGTTCGCGACGGCGATCCCTGCGACTATCGTGCCCTACCTTGCGCCACTGCCGATCCACGGGCACTGGGTTGACGTGTGGAAAGTCCTCTCCTGGCAAGTGTCGATCTGTGCAGGTGTCGGGGCGTACGTGTGGTCGAAGAGGTCGCTCGGCGCTGTCGTACCGATGCTCGTCGTGTACCTCGGCGAGTCAGTCGTATGGCCGTTCGTCAACGAGCGGCGGGCAATTCTCGTCCTTCCGATCCTCGTCGCCTGGTATGTGATCGGCGCTGCGGCAATCTGGCGAGCTGTCAGCCGGGCCGCGCTTCGCGCCCGAAAGTCCTCGACGTTCGCCCTGAAGGTGATGGCGTCCCTCTCGGTGGCATGCGTGGTGATTGCACCGCTCGTAGCTCAGATGCCACGCGACTACCTATTTGGCTGGAATCAGTCGAGCTCGCAGTTCTCCGGGTCTCGATACGCGAGGTTCCTGTCGGCCCTTGGATCGCCGGGCAACGTCGTGGAAACCGATTACAAGGAGTCGACAGCCCTTTTCACCGGACACCGGACGCAATGGACCGCCTTCACAGTTGCGCACAACTTGTGCTACCTGCCGGCGGTCATGTCGGCTCTCGCCGGCGACAACGCCTCGTACATGTTGAACGGGGATTTCAACAAGCCGGGCCTGCTCGACAGCGGATGTATAAATGCCTTGGTCGCCGACGGTAACTGGGCCGTGCCGCTGCTGCACTCCCTTCGCGACAACGCCACCGTTTACGAGCTGGTCGGCCCCTACAGCGCCCACCCTGGACTCGTAGATATCCTGGGAAGCGAGTCGGTAGGCCCGGTCTTTTCTGCGACGACCGGGTCTGCGTCGCAAAGTTGGTACTTTACGGGCACGTTCCCGGTAAGTCAGGTATCAGTGGGCGAAGCATGGAATCCCGTCGGGCCGACGTCGTCGGTCGAGTTGCAGCTGGAGACCTCCACGGGTGTATGGGAGACGGTGTCGTCGGCGAAAGGTTCGGTAGGCGGCGGCGCGTCCGGCGCACCGTGGCTCATCCGGTCGTTCGCCACGCCGGTCGAAGCCCAAGCCGTCCGGGTCGTCGTCACCGGCCCGAGCGGGGCGACCGCTCCGAGCGCCGGCGTACCGTCGAACGTGACCTCGGGGGCCTCCGCTGTCAACGTAGCCGCCATTGGTCCCGCCGGCGCGGGAAGCCCGTAACGACGCCTTCTAAACGTCCACCACGTCTTTAAAACCACCCGGCCGAAGCGAAGGCCGTATCGCCAGTTCGGACCTTTCTTCGTCTCGCCGCAACTCCTCGCGAGGACCGTAACGGGCGCCTCGACTACCCGATAGCCGAGTGCTATCGCACCCATTAACAGCTCGGCTGTCTGGTACTGGGCCTGGAGAAGCGGCACCCGTTCGGCGACTTCGGGTCGGAACGCGCGAAAGCCGTTCGCCGGGTCGGTTATGCGCGTCCCGCTCAGAAACGACACCAGGGCTCCGAAGAAGACGAGGCCGCCCTTTCGGACACGGTCGGCCGTGTGGCTGGAGCCGAGCCGGCGAGAGCCGTTCACGAAGTCGGCGTCCCCTGACGCTACGGGGCCGGCAAGACGAACCATCTCCGAGGGGTCGAACTGGCCGTCCGCGTCGAGGGTCACGATCACCGCGGCCCCGAGATCGCTCGCCAGCCGGTAGCCGATCCGCAGCGCCCTGCCTTGCCCGAGATTGCGATCGAGGCGGTACACGAGCGCCCCGGCCGAGCGGGCGACGCTCGACGTGTCGTCCGTCGATCCGTCGTCGACCACGATGCAACGGACCGCCATCCCGGAGATCTCCGCTGGCACTGCGCGGATCACGGCGCCGATTGCAGTTTCCTCGTCGAGGGCGGCTATGACGACGACGATCGGGGCGCACGCGACGTCGCCGTGTTCGGCCTTGAAGCGCGAGACAGCCTCCTCGTCTATTCGCCATGCGTTGAATGACGACGTGGAACTGTTGTCTGGCACGGCCCAACACGATAGGCGGGCGACGGCTGCAATAGGGGCTCTGTGCGGGTGAGGATAGGCTTGCGCCTTCATGATCGACACAAGGCTACTTCTCGACGACTTCGATGAGACGGCCCGGAGGCTCGCACGCAAGGGGGTGGACATCGCCCTCGTCGACGAGTGCCGTCGTCTCGCTGAGGCCCGCCGGGCTCAGATCCGCCTTGTGGATGCTGGCCGCCAGGAGATGAACGCGGGTTCGAGCGACGTCGGGGCGCTGATGCGAGCGGGTCGCAAGGAGGAGGCAGACGCTTTGCGGCTCGACCTCTCAGCGCGCAGGGCGAACGTCGAGGCGCTGGAGCGGGAGCTCCGCCGGGTCGAGGCGGACCTCGACGATGCCATGGCGCGCCTCCCCAACCTGCCCGCCGACGACGTGCCGGAAGGACGAAGCGAGGACGACAACGTCATACTGCGGACCGTCGGCTACGACCCTGACCGTTACGGCGGACGCGAATGGCTGCCACATTGGGAGATCGCAGAGCGGCTCGGCATCCTTGATGCGGAAAGGGCTGCGAAGCTGAGCGGGACCATGTTCGCCCTGCTCAAAGGCGACGGGGCCCGACTGCTTCGGGGGCTCACGGCGTTCGCCTTGGACCTCCACCGGGATTCCTACGAGGAGATCGTCCCGCCCCATGTCGTGCGCGGGGAGGTGATAGCCAAGACCGGGCACCTCACGAAGTTCGACACACAGGCGTACCGTCTGCGCGACGACGACCTGTGGCTATTGCCGACAGGGGAAGTTGCCCTGGTCGGACTTCACCAAGGGGAGATCCTTGCCGAGGCCGACCTTCCGTTGCGGTACATGGCCTACACCACCTGCTGGAGGCGCGAGGCCGGAGCTGCCGGCAAGGAGACCCGGGGGATGCAGCGCCTGCACGAGTTCCACAAAGTTGAGCTCGTGAAGCTGTGCAAACCTGAAGACGGCGAGGCCGAGTTCCACGCGCTTGTAGCCGACGCAGCCCGCCCGCTCGAGGTCCTCGGCCTGCCCTACAGAGTTGTTGAGCTCTGCTCGGGCGACCTGACTTTCTCCGCGTCGAGGGTCTACGACCTGGAGGTCTACTCCCCCGGGGTCGGCCGCTGGCTTGAAGTCTCGTCGATAAGCCTGGTGACGGATTTCCAGTCCAGGCGCGGCCAGATTCGCTTCCGGCGCGACGGCGGCGGTGTCGAGTTCGTGTATGCGCTCAATGGTTCGGGGCTGGCGACCCCCCGCGTCTGGGCCGCCATAGTCGAGCATGGATTAACCGCCGACGGCACCGTCGTCCTTCCGCCGGCGCTGGCCGCCTACGTGGGCGTCGACACGCTCCGAGGTCGGGCCTGAGCTGGAACTCTTCGGAGCGGGGCACTCACGAGGACTCGACTTGGGCCTTGATCCGCTCGAGGGTCTGGCGCATTCCTCGCTCGTTGGTCTTGGAGCGCATCCAGCCGAACAGTGCCCAGTAAGCCTGCATAACAGGCGTTGGTGCCAACTCGTAAGATTCGGTCACATCAGTGCCATCGCCCGCAGGGCGCAGCTTGTAGGACCAGGTGTTGACTGTCCGCCCGCCGGCCTCGACGGCGAAAGTGAACTCCCTCCCTGGCTCTGAGGCCTTGACGGCGCACTGGGTCCAGTAGATCGGACCTCGGCCGTTGCGTTTGACATGACCCCGAAAGCGGGCTCCGACCGCAGGGCCCGTCGCTCCGTCGAGCCATTGCGCCTCGAAGGTTTCCGGGCTGTACAAGCCGATCTTGGTCACATCCGAAAGCAGGTCCCAAACTTTGTCGGCTGGGGCGTTCATGTGAACTGTCACTGATCCGCGCATGTCCGCAAGCTAGCACCGCCCGAGGCGAATGCATTATGGCAAACTTGTCCGTACCAAGGCCCGCGTGTTCGAGCGGGCCCCCAAGCGACGACGAGTAGGAGAGATCGTGCTGGTAGCGCTTAATGTCAACGACTTCCTCGACCGGGCAGCGACCGTCTACCCGCAGCGGGTGGCGATCGTCGACGACCCTTCGGCAGCGGCTCCGCTCGGCGAGCTCACTTATTCGAACTTCGAGTCGAGAGCGAGGGGGATGGCGCTGCACCTCGAAGAGATGGGCGTCGGACAGGGTGACAGGGTCGCAATAGTCAGTCCCAACGCAGCCAAGTTCATGATCTCCTACTTCGGTGTGAGCGGATACGGGCGTGTCCTAGTGCCTGTGAACTACCGCTTGACCTCCGAGGAGGTGCAGTACATCGTCGATCACTCCGGGGCGTCGGTGGTTCTGGTCGACCCCGAGATCGCCGAGCCCCTCGCGTCACTTCGTGCGCCACGCAAGATCATCCTCGATGGCGTCGATGACGCCGAGCTCTTCGCTCCAGCTGCACCGGGCCACCAGCCGCGCGTAGGGACCTTCGACGAGAACGCGACGGCGAGCATCAACTACACGAGCGGGACAACGGCCCGACCGAAGGGGGTGCAACTCACACACCGGAACTGCTGGATCAACGCCGCCCTCTTCGGTTGGCACACTACCGTCGGCGAGCGCGAAGTGTTCCTCCATACGCTTCCGATGTTCCACTGCAACGGCTGGGGAATGCCGTACGCGGTGACCGCGATGGGAGCCAAGCAGGTCGTACAACGAAAGATCGACGGCGAGCAGATACTCGAGCGCATCGACCGCCACGGGGTCACGTTGATGTGCGGCGCACCAGCGGTCGTCGCGGCCGTGCTCGACGCCGGCAGCGCACGGCGTGACCGGGGTGTAGACACCCCCGGTCGGGACCGGGTCCGAATCGTCGTGGCAGGCGCGCCGCCGCCTTCGAAGATCATCGAGAGGGTCGGTACCGAGTTGGGATGGGAGTTCATCCAGATCTACGGACTCACCGAGACATCGCCGCTGCTCACCGTCAACAGGGCGAGAGCTGAATGGGACGAGCTTGACGCGGCCGAGAGAGCTCAGCTCCTGAGCCGTGCCGGCGTGCCCGCTCTCGGTGTGCGCATCGCCACGAACGACGACGGGGAGGTCCTGGCTCAGAGCAACCACGTGTTCGCCGGCTACTGGGAACAGCCGGAGGAGAGCGAGAAGGCGCTCGGGGACGGGTGGTTCCACACCGGAGACGGCGGCTATGTGACCGGTGACAGTTACCTAGTCATATCGGATCGTAAAAAAGACGTGATAATCACGGGCGGGGAGAATGTCTCGTCGATCGAGGTCGAGGACTGCCTTTACCAGCACCCTGGTGTTGCCGAGGTGGCCGTCATAGGTGTTCCGGACGATCGCTGGGGCGAGACGATCAAAGCTCTCGTGGTGCCAAGGCCCGGTGTTGCCGTCGATGAGGACGACCTGATCGCGTTCTGTCGCGAACGGATGGCTCATTTCAAATGCCCGACGTCGGTCGAGATGCGCGAGTCGCTGATCCGGACTGCGACGGGCAAGCTCCAGAAGTTCAAGCTTCGGGCACCCTACTGGGAGGGGAGGGACAGACTCGTCTCGGGCGGCTGACATGTACGGGCCGATCAACTCCTGCCTGTCGGTAAAGTGACTGGACGATCAGACGGAGGTACGACTTGCGAAACTTTGCCACTTTGATAGCCCGGTCCGTGCTGGGCTCCTACCTGTCGGTACATGGGGCACAAAAGCTCTTCGGTGCTTTTGGCGGTCCGGGCCTCGACGCTGCCGGAGCAGGGTTCGAGAAGATGGGCCTCCGGCCCGGTAAGGCCATGGCTACCCTCGCGGGCGCCAGCGAGCTCGGTGGGGGTCTGCTGACGGCGACCGGAGTCGCCTATCCTCTCGGCCCGCTGGCGATCGGCGGTGCGATGGCGGTAGCCACGGCAGTCCACCGCCGCCAGGGACCGATGGCGGCGAAGGGAGGCTTCGAACTGCCTTTGACCAACTTCTCGCTGGCGCTGCTTCTAGGTGGTAGTGGCCCCGGTCGTTTTCGCCTCGGCCCGCACCTGCCGAAAAAGCTTGCGAGGCTCAGCTTTCTTGGTGGGCTGGCTATGACGGGTGTTGCCCTCTCCCAGGTGCTGCGCGCCAAGCCTCCTGTCCCAGCCGGGGCGAGCAGCCCTGTACCGAAACCGGATAGCGAAGAGCCTGCGGCGTCGCCGGCCAGTTCGTCGGCTGGCGGGTAGTCGCTAGTGGCCGACACCACCTCGATGCCGGCGCTGTTCATCGGCCACGGCAGCCCGATGAACACTTTGGAGCTGAACCCCTACACAATCGCTTGGCGCGAGCTTGGGGCGAAGCTGCCGCGACCGCGGGCGATCCTTGCGATCTCTGCGCACTGGTACATCGGCGCTACGGCAGTCACGTCCATGGCCAAGCCGAGGGTCATACACGACTTCTACGGTTTCCCGCCTGAGCTGTTCGCGTTCGACTACCCCGCTCCCGGATCGCCAGAACTCGCAGAACAGGTCGCAGACGTCGCGAAGCCGGTCTGGGTTGGCTCGGACTCCGACAGCTGGGGCCTGGACCACGGAACGTGGTCGGTGCTCGCCCACCTTTACCCAGAGGCGGATATTCCGGTCATTCAGCTCTCGATAGACGCGTCCAAAGACTTGAGCTACCACTTCGACCTCGGGCGTCGCCTTGCGCCCCTGAGCGACGACGGGGTTTTGATCGTCGCATCGGGGAACGTCGTGCACAACCTTGCGAGGATGAACTGGGCGCAACCCGGTAGCGGGTTCGATTGGGCGCAGCGCTTCGACGAGGCCGCCCGTGTCGCGATGACCAGTGACCCGGCGTCGGCGCTCGGGTTGGGTCGACACCCGGACTTTCAAGTTGCGGCGCCTACCCCCGATCATTTCCTGCCGCTCGTGTACCTCGCCGGGATAGCCGACGCAGCGGGGCAGCCGGCCGAGTCGTTCACCGAAGGCTACGCCATGGGTTCGCTGTCCATGACCTCCTACCGGGTCGGCTAGACGTCAGCGGAGTAGGTCCGAGGCCCTACAAGTCGGCTATAGCAGCGACCAGCTTCTGCAGGGTCTCCTTGGCGTCGCCGAAGAGCATGACCGTCTTGTCGTTGAAAAGCAGTTCGTTGTCGATTCCGGCGAAGCCGGGACGCATCGAGCGTTTGAGGAACACGATGTGTGCTGCCCGATCGGTGTGGATGATCGGCATTCCGTATATGGGGCTTCCAGGGCTGTCGACAGCGGCAGGGTTGACAGTGTCGTTAGCGCCGACCACGAGGGCCACGTCGGTGGTGGCCATCTCCGCGTTCGCCTCGTCCATCTCCTCCAGGTCGTCGTAGGAGACGTCGGCTTCGGCTAGGAGTACGTTCATGTGGCCGGGCATCCGCCCTGCAACGGGGTGGATCGCATAGGCAACCTTCACTCCGCGTGACGCCAAACTGTCGGCCAGCTCTTTGACCACGTGCTGCGCCTGAGCGACAGCCAGGCCGTAGCCCGGGACGATCACGACTTTCGAGGAGTAAGCCAGAAGAACCCCGACGTCGACAGGTGTCGAGCTTCGCACGGAGCGCCCGCCGGCACCCTCCAAGCTGGTGTTCGCTGTAACTACAGCACCGAACGCCGAGAAGAGGATGTTGGTAAGGGACCGCCCCATCGCTTGGCTCATCAGCCGGGTCAATATGATTCCCGAGGCCCCGACCAATGTCCCTGCGACGATGAGCAGGTTGTTGCGAAGGGTGAACCCCGAAGCGGCCACGGCGAGACCCGTGAACGAGTTGAGCAGGGAGATCAGAACTGGCACGTCCGCTCCGCCGATCGGCAACACGAGAGCGACTCCCAAGCCGAACGCCAAGGCGAGGATCGCGTAGACGTAACCGACGGTGCCGGTGACAATCGCCGCAAGTGTCAAGGCGAGAAGCGCGATTCCAGCGGCGGCGTTTATCGCCTGCTGGGCAGGATAGGTGATCGGCCGCGTCGCCATGATCTCCTGGAGTTTCGCGAAGGCTATGGTGCTGCCCGAAAAGGACACCGACCCGATAATCACGCCAAGCAGCACTTCGGCGATCTGATAGGTCGCCGGATGCGTACCCGTCGAATGCCAGTGCAGCCATTCGACTACGGAAACCAAGGCTGCCGCCCCGCCGCCGACACCGTTGAACGCGGCGACCATCTGTGGCATCGCCGTCATCTTGACCAGACGCGCCGCAGGAACAGCCAGCGCTGCGCCGATCGCCATGGCGATCAATGCAAGCGTGACGTTCGTGGCTGAGTGGTACACGGTCGAGTCGCTGAAAGTCATCGCCACCGCAACGGCGGCGGATGCAGCTCCGACTAGGTTGCCTCGGCGTGCCCCCCGGGGAGAGCTGAGGCCTTTGAGTGCAACTACGAACCCGACTATCGCAACGAGGTACACGAGGTCCCGCCAGGTTGTCAGAGGGAACGACACTGCAATCACTTCGTGTCATCCCTCATGGCGCCATTCGAGGCGCCAGTCGCCTTGGCGTCTGCGTTTGAAGTGCCCCGCTCCGTCGACGGCGGAGCAACACGACGGCTTGGAGTCTTCGACTGGAACATCTCGAGCATGCGGTCTGTGACTACGAAGCCTCCCACGACGTTTGCCGTAGCGAGCAGTACCGCGACGAAGCCGAGTCCAATCTCCAATGGGCCGCGCGACTCGCCCATCACCAGCAATGCCCCTACGAGCACGATGCCGTGAATAGCATTCGACCCGGACATGAGCGGCGTGTGCAAGACGCTCGGCACTTTGGAAACTACCTCGATGCCGACGAAGGCCGCAAGGGCGAAGATCGTCAGGTACTCGACGATGCCAGTCACTATTCGCTCCCTTCAGTTGTCAAGGAGACAGGCTCCAGACCCAAGATCTCGGCGGCCCGGAGGTTCACCGGCCGGCCCTGCGCAAGAAGGCACGTCCCGGCGACAATCTCGTCGGTGAAGTCGAGCTCGCCCAGCCCGCTTTGGCCGTCTCTCGGCCTCGCTGCCGATTGGATTACCTTCACTAGGTTGACGACGTTGCGGGAGTAGAGGACGCTCGCGTGGGTCGGCATCGTGGACGCCGGGTTAGTCATGCCGACGACAGTCGCCCCCCCAACGACAATCTCCTCCCCCGGCTTTGTCGCTTCGCAGTTTCCGCCGGAGTCGGCGGCCATGTCCACGACAATCGACCCTGACGCCATCGCCTCGACCATCGGGGTGGTTAGAAGGATCGGCGCCCGCCGGCCGGGCACCGCGGCGGTGGTGATCACGATGTCGGAGCGCGCGACCTCACCAGCGAGGGCCGCCTGACTGGCCGCAAGCTGCTCAGGGGTCAGCTCCCTAGCGTAGCCACCGGCCCCTTCCGCCGTTATACCGAGATCGACGAACTTTGCCCCAAGACTCTCGGTCTCTTCTCTCGCTGCGGCCCGGACGTCGTAGGCGCGAACCACGGCTCCGAGACGCCTCGCAGTCGCTATCGCTTGCAGCCCGGCGACGCCGGCACCCATCACCAGGACTTTCGCGGGAGGTACCGTGCCGGCTGCGGTCATGAGCATTGGAAAAAAGCGGCCGAAGTGGTTCGCGGCGCACAGGACCGCCCGGTACCCGCCGACGGTAGCCTGTGACGATAAAGCGTCCATGGGCTGAGCGCGGCTTATGCGGGGAAGTAGGTCGAAGCTGAACACTGTCGCTTGACGTTCAGACAACACCCGAAGCACCTGCCCGGGGTCGTTCGGGTCGAAGAAGCCGACCGTGGCGGTACCGGGAGCAAGTGCGGCCGCCAGTAGCGGCGACGGCGCCTGGACCGTAGCCAGCAACGACACGTCTGCGAGGCATGGGCGAAGGTCCGCGATGACCTCCGCGCCGGCAGCCGAATAGTCGGAGTCCGAGAACGACGCCCGCAGCCCTGCCCCCGATTCGATCACGACGGCCCATCCTTGGCCGGTCAGCGACTTCACTCCGTCGGGGACGAGGGCGACGCGGCGCTCCCCGGGATGGGTTTCGACGGCTACTGCGACCTTCACGACCTTGTTCCTACCAGATCGACGCAGCGAGTCGCCCGTATTAGGGACACGGCGCCAGATCTGCTCGACGTCGAACTAACCGCGGCCTTGCTGGTCAAGTCGAAGACCGGGATGCCACCAGCTCCGCTAGCTCGGCAATGATCCGGGCGATCTGAAAGTCCTTGGGCGTGTAGACGGCGGCGACTCCGAGATCGAGTAGGCGCTGCCCGTCGACGGGCGGGATGATCCCACCGACAACTACCGGGGCGTCGACGTCGACGGCCGATAGGTGCTCCATAACCGAAGCGACCAGCTGAAGGTGGCCCCCGGAGAGGATCGACAGCCCCACCAAGTCGACGTCCTCGTCTCGCGCCGTGGCGGCTATCTGCGGCGGCGATTGACGGATACCTTGGTAGATCACCTCGAACCCGGCGTCGCGTGCGGCTACGGCAATCTGCTCGGCGCCGTTGGAGTGGCCGTCGAGGCCGGGCTTCGCCACGAGCAGGCGGGGACGGCCTCCGCTGCGCTCGCTCAGAACCCGCACCCGCTCACGGACTTCCGCAAGCGCGAAACTGCGAACTCCTGATCCTCCCGAGACGCCGGTCGGAGCGCGGTACTCGCCCCATAAGTCACGCAGGGCGCCGGCCCACTCCCCTGTGGTGCCCCCCGCAAGTGCCAGGGCGATCGTCGGACCCATGAGGTTGACGTCGTCGGTTTCGGCGCTGGCGCGCAAGTCGTCGAGGCAGCGGCGGACAGCTACCTGATCGCGCGCTGAACGCCACCTTTCGATGTCGGCCACCAGTTCGGCTTCGACGGCTGGATCGACCCTGAGTATGGCGCTTTCACCGCCGAGGGGTGACGGTTCGGTTGTTTCGAAGCGGTTTACCCCTACCACGGTCATCTCGCCCGACTCGATTCTCTGGGTGCGCTCCGACTGGCTGCGCACAAGCCGAGCTTTGAGTTCGTCGATCGAGGCGAAAGCGCCGCCCATGGCCTCTATCTCTTCGAGCTCCACCGTTGCCGCGTCGACGATTTCACCAGTGCGGGCTTCGATGACGTGAGATCCCGCGAAGATGTCGTCGTAGTCGAGTAGGTCGCTTTCGTAGGCGAGCACCTGTTGGATGCGCAAGGACCACTGCTGGTCCCATGGGCGGGGAAGGCCGAGCGCTTCGTTCCACGCCGGTAGCTGGATTGCCCTGGCGCGGGCGTCTTTGGACAAGGTCACGCCCAAGGTTTCGAGGACGATACGTGTCACGTTGTTCTCGGGTTGTTGCTCTGTGAGCCCCAGAGAGTTGACCTGAACTCCATAGCGAAAGCGCCGCAGCCTCGGGTCGGTGACACCGTAGCGCTCAGCGCAAATGCGGTCCCACATCTCGGCAAACGCCCGCATCTTGCAAACTTCCTCCACGAAGCGGATGCCGGAATTGCAGAAGAACGAGATCCTGCCCACGACCTCGGGCATTTCGTCGGCTGTGACCTTACCGGACTCGGCGACGGCGTCGAGGATCCCAACGGCGGTCGCCAGCGCGAAAGCTACCTCCTGCTTGGGCGTCGCGCCGGCCTCTTGGAGGTGGTAGCTGCAGACGTTGATCGGGTTCCACTTCGGTGTATTGCGCAATGTCCAAGCGATGACGTCGACAGTGAGGCGCCTGGAGGCTGGGGGAGCAAAGATGTACGTACCCCTCGCCAGGTATTCCTTGACGATGTCGTTCTGCGTGGTACCGCTAAGCTGGGTCAGGTCGAGCCCGCGTTGCTTGGCCAGAGCGACGTAGAGGCCGAGAATCCACGCAGCGGTCGCGTTGATTGTCATCGACGTGTTCATCCGCTCTAGCGGTATGGCGTCCATGAGCTCGCTCATGTGGCCGAGGTGCGCGACTGGCACCCCGACTTTGCCTACCTCCCCGGCCGCTTCGGGGGCGTCAGGGTCGTAGCCGGTCTGGGTAGGCAGATCGAAGGCAACGGACAAGCCGGTCTGGCCTTTTGCGAGGTTGCTCCTGTAGAGGGCATTCGAAGCACGGGCCGTCGAGTGCCCGGAGTACGTCCGCATCAGCCATGCTGGATCGGTCACCGCCTAGACCTCCCGACAGTCGCAACCCGATCGCAAGTCAATCTCGACGAGCGGATCAGCGCATGCCATGAGCGGTCGTTCTAGCAGGTAAGCGAACTTGCGGCACGGGACTACGAGAATTTCGACGATGGCGGCTAGCGTATCGGCCGCTTGTCCTAGACAGAGGAGCGGTGCGTGATCGCGAGTTCATCCTTGGCCGACCTGACCGCAGCGTCACGCGCCGTCGGGATTGCCCGAGGCGCTCTCGAAACGGCGATAGGCCACTTGGCGCGTAGTGGACCCGACGCTTTGGAAGCTCATCAGGTGGTCGCATACGACCTGGCTCACGCAGCGGCGGCAATGGAAGGCGCCCGGGTCGCGGTCGAGTACGGGTCGCATGGCGAGCTGGAGACGCAGATCGCATGCGCCTTCGTCGCCGACTCGATCGCCGACCTGGCGGGCCGGATCCCCGGACGGGAGGGGGCATGGGGCCTTGCTGGTGGCGCACTCGACGCTGCCCTAGCCGAGGTGGCGGCTTACCGGGATCCGGCGTGGCTCGCAGGGATAGCCGGCAAGTCCGGCCCGCGCCACCTCGACAATGACTTCGAGCTCGTCCAGGAGACCTTTCGCCGCTTCGCCGACGAGCGGATCGCCCCCGTCGCCGAAGCCATACACCGCGAGAACGCCGACATCCCCGAGTCGATCATCTCAGGCTTGGCGGAGCTCGGCGCGTTCGGGTTGTCCATCCCCGAGGAATACGGCGGTTTCGCTAGCGGCGGGGAAAGCGACTACCTCGGCATGGTCGTTGCCACCGAAGAGTTGTCACGGGCGTCTCTCGGAGCCGGCGGTTCCTTGATCACACGACCCGAGATCCTCGCCCGGGCGCTGGTCCGCGGTGGCACCGAGGCACAAAAGCAGAACTGGCTGCCGCGCCTCGCGAGCGGCGAAGTCATGGCAGCGGTGGCGGTCACGGAACCGGACTTCGGTTCGGACGTAGCCGGAGTGACAGTTACTGCCTCTGCCTCTCCCCTCGGCGAAGGCGGTTGGGTGATCAACGGGACCAAGACGTGGTCGACTTTCGCCGCGCGGGCGGACGTTGTGATGCTGCTTGCGCGAACCGACCCCGACCGCTCGCTCGGTCATCGTGGACTGTCGCTCTTCGTTGTGGAAAAAGATCGCGCCGACGGCCGCGGGTTCTCCTTCGCCCAGCCCGGGGGTGGCCGCCTCGAAGGCCGCCCGATCGACACGATCGGCTACCGGGGCATGCACTCCTATGAACTTTCCTTCGACGGGTGGGCGGTCCCTGCCGACTCTCTCGTCGGAGGGGACAAAGGACTCGGACGGGGCTTCTACCTGCAGATGGAGGGCTTCGAGAACGGACGCCTCCAAACGGCAGCGCGCGCCGTGGGTGTCATGCAGGCCGCGTACGAGTCGGCGACCAAGTATGCGACCGACCGGGTCGTGTTCGGGCAACCGATCGGCCGTTACCAGCTGAGCCAAGTCAAACTTGCCCGCATGGCGGTGCACATAGCGGTGGCCCGCCAGTACATGTACCAAGTGGCACGCCTTATGGCGAAAGGCGAAGGCGCCCTCGAAGCGTCGATGGTCAAGGCGTACGTCTGCCGCTCGGCGGAGTGGGTGACCCGTGAAGCGATGCAACTTCATGGCGGCATGGGTTACGCCGAGGAGTACCCGGTGTCGCGGTATTTCGTAGACGCGCGCGTGCTGTCCATCTTCGAGGGTGCTGACGAAACTCTGGCGCTCAAGGTGATCGCGAGACGCCTTGTCGAAAGATCCCGAGCGACCGACCGTGCATGACGACTAGCTCCCGTTGGAGCTGGCAGGTGTGGACGGTGACGGTGGCTGCGGCTGCGGCTGCGGCTGCGGCGGGTTGCGGGTCGAATTGCCGTAATTCACTTGTCGCAGCCGTAAAAACCGCCCCGCGTCGTCGATTCGGAGAAGACTGTGACCGTAATTGCACATTTTTCGTGCAATTACGGTCACAGTCTTCGCACGCAGGTCTCTGCAGGGTATGTGCGATGTCGCATTTCCGCTGACTCTCCTTATGAAGACCGAAGGCGAGAAGCTCTCTACATGGTGCTCGGGAAACTGACCGAGCCTCGGCGGCCGCAAGGATCGCCTCACCCTCCTCACCCTCCAGGGGGGCGGTGGCGGTCATGGCTAGGCCTTGTTGTTCCCAGTCGGGGAGGAAGCGCCGTTCGAAGAGGACCCGGTAGCGGTTGGGTGGGCTCGGCCGAAGGCGGGGTAGGCTCGGGCGGCGGCGAGGAGGCTTTCGGCGGGGTCGGTGCTTGATGCTGCTGCGGCGTTGAGCGCCTCGCGAGGGCGGCGAGCTGGTCGGCGACGACGGCGTCGACGATCTCGGCGGGGCTGGCGAAGTGGCGGTCGATCGACCGCGCGGAGATGCCGATCTCGCGGGCTACTGCTCGCAGGGTGACGTCGTTCTCGTTGCCGGTGCGTTCGAGGATGGCCGCAGCGCCGGCCATGATCTCGTGGCGTAGGCGGCCGCCTCGGTCGCGGGGGTTGAGTTGGCGGACCACGGTGGAAGTGGCGGGCACGCCGGAGACCCTACCTTCCGGGTGGACGGCACGTAAGCCTATGTCGCGTGAGTTGACAACTGACACCTGTGCGGATAGCTTCCGTTATCCAGTGGCCCATGACAGGGCCTTCGGGCCTGCTTTGCGTGTGTAGACGGCAGACAGATCGCAGGACGAGTAGTGCAGCGGAGCGCTTCGAGAAGGGTATGTGGGACATGACCGCCAGGCTGTGTTGGAGGAATGTTCGGGCCGGGCTGATCGCAGCACCTTTGGCTGTCGGGTTGATCGCCGGCTACAGCCTTGTCGGGATACCGTCCGCTGCTGCGAGCCCCATAGTGTCGGACTGGACGACCCTGAGTAACGATGTCGGCGGGTGCACCACCACCCTGACCGTCGCCTTGGGGGCTACGATGACGGCGCCTGTCGGCGACAACCTGACGATACCCTCTGGCTGCGTCCTGACCTTGGACCTCGCCGGCTATAACCTGTCGATCACCAACGTCGCAGTTGGCAACGCCGCGATCGCGCTGCCCACCGGAGCGTCACTCGACATAAAAGACACCTCTGCCACCCCCACCGGTACGTTGATCGCCACCGGCGGCGCCGGCGGCGGCGGCGAGGGCGGTGGGTCGGGGATCGGCGGCGGTGGCGGCGTCGGTGGTAGCGGTGGGGGTTCGGGTGTGGTGACGATCTCTTCGGGCACCGTGACCGCCACCGGCGGCAGCACCGGCGGTGATGGTGGTGGTGGGTCGGGGATCGGCGGCGGTGGCGGCTACGTCGGTGATAGCGGTGGGGGTTCGGGTGTGGTGAGGATCTTGTCGGGTACCGTGACCGCCACCGGCGGCGGCAGCGGTAACGCCGGTGGTGGGTCGGGGATCGGCGGCGGCGGTGGCGGCGTCGGTGGTAGCGACGGGGCTTCGGGTGCGGTGATCAATGCCGGGGTGTTGGAGTTGGGTTCGCCGCTTACGGTGACTGCGAGCGGGTCGCTGTCCAACACCGGCACGATCAGCTCGATCCCTCCCGGCGGCAACTCGGGGTCCCTGGTCAATGACGGGGTGGTGCTCACCAACTCGGCGGCGGCGATCGGCGTCACCGAGTCCGGCACGGCCCCGGTTGTCTTCTCCCCGTCGACGACCGGTGCTGTCGGGGGCTCCCAGACCCTTTCGGGGAGCGGCGTGACGGCCGGTGAGACCCTCGGGTTCAGCGTGGACGCTTCGAGCGGCGCGGGCGTATGCGGGGTGAGCGGTTCGACGTTGTCTTACACTGGGGGCGGTAGTTGCGTCGTGGACGCCACCCTCAGCGACACAAGTACCACCACTGCGGCTGTGGTGGCCGCGACGATCGCTGTGGCGTCACCGCCGCCGCCGGCTGTGACGGTCCCGGGGTCTCCTGGGGGGCTCACGGCTAGTGCTGGTGTTTCGTCGGTGACCTTGTCGTGGGTTGTTCCGTCTTCGGACGGGGGGTCTGCTGTCACCGGCTACCAGGTTTATGAGGGGACCAGGGCGGGTGGCGAGTCGACGGCGCCTGTGGCCTGTGTCTACGCGAGCGCCGCTGTTACTTCTTGCACGGTCACCGGCCTGGCCGCTGGCACCACCTACTTTTTCACTGTCGAGGCTGCTAACGCCGTCGGCTTGTCGGGACCGTCCAGTGAGGTTGCCGCCGCCCCGCAGGCCCCGCCAGCCCCGCCGGTTAGCCGGGCTTGCTCGGCGTTGTTTCCTCGCCCTGACGTGGTGGGTGTGGCCGGCACCGCTTCGGGTAACGGCTATTGGATTGCTTCGGCGACGGGGGCGGTAGCTGCGTGCGGTGACGCTCAAAGCTTTGGTGGGGTCACCGATCCTTCCGTTCCGATAGTGGCGATCGCGGCTGCGCCTGTTGGGGAGGGGTATTGGTTGGTCGACGCGGCTGGCGGGGTGCACGCGTTTGGTGCCGCCGTCTACCACGGTGAAGTGACTTTCGCGTTGAGCAAGCCGATCGTGGCTATGGCTGCGGATCCGGCGACGGGCGGCTACTGGCTGCTCGGCGGCGACGGCGGCGTGTTCTCCTTTGACGCCCCCTTCTACGGCTCCACCGGCAATATCGCCTTGAACGAGCCTGCGGTGGGCATGGCGGCCACCCCATCGGGGGACGGCTACTGGCTGGTCGCCGCAGATGGGGGGGTCTTCTCCTACGGTGCCGCGGGCTTTTACGGCTCGGTCCCGGGCGTGCTCAACGCCGGCCAGCACCTCGACGGGCCGATCGTTGGCATGGCCGCCGACCCCGCCACCGGCGGCTACTGGCTGCTGGGCGGCGACGGTGGTGTCTTCTCCTTCGATGCCCCCTTCTACGGCTCCACC
>JAJZDJ010000010.1:0-31510 GCA_021828685.1 Actinomycetes bacterium
CTGGCCCAGTACGGAGCCCGGGTCACCAAGGTCGAGCCTCCCGAAGGCTCGCCGACCCGGCAGATCGGACCGTTCGCCGGCGGCGAGCAGACTCCGGACACGAGCCTGACGTTCTGGTACTACAACCCGTCGAAGCGATCGGTCACGGCGAGTCTGCCTGGCGATCAGGAAATGCTCGACGGCCGCCTGCGCGATGCCGACGTTCTGATCCTATCTCTCACACCCGCCCGCCAGCGCGAGTTGGGAGTCGACCCTGCAGTGCTAGTCGGGCGCCACCCACGTCTCGTCGTGTGCGCTATCACCCCGTTCGGCCAGGACGGCCCCTGGTCGGGATATGCGAGCTCGGACCTTGTGGCCTTAGCAGCGGGCGGCCTGCTTAACAGCTGTGGCTACGACGACCACTCGATCCCCCCGATACGCCCCGCCGAGAACCAGGCTTACCATGTCGCGGCGAGCTTCGCCCACATATCTATATTCCTGGCGCTCATCGAAAGACAGCAAACCGGTAGCGGCCAGGTCATCGACGTCTCCGTTCACGATTGCGTCGCAGTCAGCCCGGAGCTCGCCAATCCGTACTGGTTCTATCCCAAGGCGCTGGTCAAACGACAGACGTGCCGTCACGCGCAGCCTTCGCCCACCCAACCCGCCTTGTTCTCGACGCTTGACGGGCGCTACGTCTACTTTGCCCTCATCCTCGGCGACGCCAAACCCTGGCAGAACCTAGTCGAATGGATGGACGGATTCGGGATGGCCGCCGATCTCACCGACGCCGGATACCAGGAAGTGTCCTTCCGCCAGGCGAATTTCCCTCACATCCAGCAGATGATCGAAGCGTTCTTCATGGTTCAAGATGCGACCACCATCTACCACGAAGGCCAAGCTCGCGGGCTTCCGATCGCGGTCGTCAACTCACCCGACGACGTTCTCGTAGACGAGCACCTCGCAGCCAGAGGGTTCTTCGAGACTGTCGCCCTGCCCGACGGTCGATCCGCAGTGTTCCCCGGAGCCCCTATCCGATTCTCCGCTCACCCTGCGGTCGCGCAGTCGCACGCCCCGCTCCTCGCCGGCGGCGACGAGCCGCCACCGGCTACGTGAACGACCGTCCCGCGGCTTTTTCCCAATCGGGCCACGCCACCGCGAACGTGTCTCCCCCCGAAGTCGCGGCGGTGAGAGCCGGCGAGGATCTAGACTGGGATCGTCTCGCGAAATACCTGACGAGCTTGCCCGAGCTGCGTGAGGCCCTCGTCGACATCGACGGCCCTTTCAGCGTGGAGCAGTTCCCGAACGGGTCCGCCAACCTGACCTACCTGCTGCACTTGGGCGCGACCTCGGTGGTTCTGCGCCGACCACCATTCGGGCGGATCGCCCCCGGGGCGCACGACATGAAGCGCGAGTACCGGGTGCTGTCACGCCTGTGGCGTTCCTATCCCCCGGCGCCCCGAGCGCTTCACCTGTGCACCGACATCGACGTCGTGGGAAGCGATTTCGTCGTCATGGAATACCGCCGGGGGGAGGTGTTGTGGGGTCAGCTGACGCCCTCCATGGCGGCGCTGCCGGATGCGTCGCGCCGGGTCGGCCGGGCGACCGTCGACGCACTCGCCCAGCTTCACATCCTCGATCCGAGCGAATGCGGGCTAGGCGACCTCGGGCGACCGGAAGGCTTCGTGGCTCGCCAAGTTGACGGGTGGGCCAAGCGTTGGGAGCTCGTGGCTTCCGAAAGCGAAGCGACGCTCATGGGCGACCTCGCGGTCGCCCTTGCGACCCAGATGCCCGAAACTCAACGGACCTCGATACTCCACAACGACTTCAAGGTCGACAACTGCCAGTTCGAGCCCGGAAACCCCGACCGCGTCAGCGCCGTCTTCGACTGGGACATGGCCACCCTCGGCGATCCGCTGATCGACCTCGGCACGCTCCTCAACTACTGGCCCGACCCATCCGACACCGCCGACGACAAGCCGATAACGCCGCCCGGCCTGGACCGGATGGGGCTTCCGACGAGGAGCGAGGTCGTCGAGCAGTACAGCGCCGTCACAGGGCTCGACGGCTCGAGCGCGCCGTGGTACGAGGCGTTCGCGTGCTTCAAGACTGCGGTCGTCGTCCAACAGCTGTACGCTCGCTGGGAGCGCGGTGAAAGCAAGGACCCTAGGATGGCCGACCGTGGGGCATGGGTAGCCCCGATGGCCCGCCGGGCCGCTCGAATCCTCGAAAGGAAACCGACCTGATGGTCGACGATGCGTCCCCGCTGGCGTTGGCCGGCAAAGTTGCCTTGGTCACCGGAGGTACCCGAGGACTCGGCCGTTGCATGGTTGAAGCGTTCGCCGACGCCGGCGCCAGCGTCGTCATATCCAGCCGCAAGCTCGACGCGTGCGTCGAGGCTTCGGAGTCGGTGCAGAGCCGGACGGGACGGCGCTGCCTTCCTTACGCATGCCATGTGGGCCGCTGGGACGACATACCCGGGCTGATCGAAGCGGCGTACGAGGAGTTCGGACGCCTCGACGTGGTCGTCAACAACGCTGGGATGTCGCCTCTTTACCCGAGCCTCGACGCCGTCACCGAGGAGCTGTTCGACAAGACGGTAGGCGTCAACCTCAAAGGACCTTTCCGTCTGTGCTCGCTCGCCGCTACGCGTATGAAGCAAGCTGGAGGGGGCTCGATCATCAACGTGAGCAGTATCGCAGCGGTGCGCCCCACACCGAGAGAACTTCCCTACGCAGCAGCAAAAGCCGGCCTCAACGTGCTCACCACCGGCTTCGCGATGGCGTACGGGCCCGAGGTTCGGGTGAACACGATCATGGCCGGCCCGTTCCTCACCGACATTTCCCAGGCCTGGGACATGCAGGCCTTCGACAAGCACGCCGCTGCGTTCCCACTCCGGCGAGCCGGCGAACCCGCCGAGATCGTCGGCGCCGCGCTCTACCTTGCGTCGGCCGCGTCGAGCTACACCACGGGCACCGTGATCACCGTCGACGGCGGAAGCTCAATCGCCCGCATGTAGCGGGTAGTCCGCATGCAGCGGGCAGTCCGCAGCACCAAGTCCCATCTCCCGAGGAGAAACCCCCGACAACTATGAGAATCCACATCGACGAGAACCTCTGCGCCGGCCACGGTCGCTGCTACACGCTCGCGCCTGAGCTGCTCGAAGCCAACGACGAGGGTTACCCGACTGGCTTGGGCGACGATATCGACGTCGCTCCATCATTGGAGGAAGCAGCGCATCGGGCTATAGCCAACTGCCCCGAAGGCGCCATCGCCGTCGTGGAAGGCTCCTGAGGGAAAAAAGGAAACGCCCACAGGGCGGCTCAGGCGGGATCCCACTGCGCCAGCGTCACTTCGTCGCTCAGCACCTCGAAACGCGCCCGCATCGCCTGACCGCAAACGAGCGCCGGCGCGCCATCTAAGTAGCCGACCAGGCGTGCGCCTGGGGCATCGTCCACGTCGACTAGGACAACCGTATACGGGGTCGGAAAGCCAGGGTGGACCTGATGGTGGACGACCGTCCACGAGTGAAGCCGGCCCAGGTTGGAGATCGTCTTCCAACGGGTATCCCAGCTGCCGCAGTCGTGGCAGTAGGCACTCGGCATGTGCAAGATAGCGCCGCACGAGCTGCATTCGAGCAGCCGGAGCTCTCCCTGGCGCGTCCCTTCCCAGAAGCCTCTCGTGTCGATGTCCTCTGTCTCGGGGAGAAGCCTGCGTGGAGCTTCCATCAGATCGCCCTGAGGATCAGCGCGCTGCCCGGAGGTAGCGGGGTCGAGGTGACGAGGCAGGTCTCGGCGCCGTCTACCTGCGACGTCGAGGTACCCCGGATCTGGCGCACCGCCTCGACGATGTGGCTCATCCCGTGAACGTAGCCGTCCGAGAGGTGGCCCCCGCTCGTGTTGATAGGTATCGCCCCGCCGAGATCGATGGCGCCGCTCGCGACGAAAGGGCCTCCCTCGCCCTTGGCGCAGAACCCGAAATCCTCCAGCTGCAACAACACGGTGATCGAGAAGCAGTCGTAGAGCTGGGCGACGTCGATCTCGTCCGGGCCCATTCCCGCCCTTGCGTAGAGTCTGTCGGCCGTCGCCTTGGCGGGCAGGGTCGTGATCGTCTCGCGCATCAGGACCGGGAACTGCACTCCCGGCTGGGGATTGCGTGGGCTGCCCTGCGCGACGGCCCGGATCAAGGCGGGACGCTGCGGGCCGTCCTTGGCCCGCTCCGCGCTCGTGACGACCACTGCGCACGCCCCATCGGTCTCCAGGCAGAAGTCGAACAGCCTTAGCGGGGATGCGATCATCCTCGATTCCAGGTAATCGTCGATGGTGAGCTGACGGTCATGCATCTGCGCTCCGGGATTCGCGTTGGCCCGTGCGCGGCACGTGAGAGCGATCTGGGCGAGCTCATTTTCCGTGGTCCCGAATTCCGCCATATGGCGTTGGGCTATCAGGGCGAAGATCTGGCCGGACGTGAGAAGGCCGTACGGTGCGAAGAACTCGTCGTAGGTGTTGTTCCCCCCGACTGTTCGCTGAGTGGCAGAGCTTCGGCCGTAACGCCGACCAGAGCGGCCGTTCAGCGAACGGAAGACCAACACGTTCTTGGCCATGCCGGCCAGGATCGCCGCAACCGCCTGGCCGACCATCGCGCACGGCGCTACTCCGCCGACGCTGACGTCGCCCATGTAGGCCAGGTCTCCGATACCCAACCCATGCACCAGGTCGTTGTGGCGAACGAGGTCCAAGTCGCAGCGCACGATGCCGTCGATATCGCCCGGTACGAGCCCGGCGTCGTCTATCGCCGCCAAAGACGCTTGTAGGGCGAGCGTCAGGTCACTCCGCCCGGAGTTGCGGCTGAAGTCCGTCGTGGCGATCCCCGCTATCGCACACCGATCTCTATGCGAGAACGCTTCGTCAGTCACTCATCGCCTCCCAGCCGTATTCGTTATCACAGTTTGGAGATTATCCGCTACCTCGCAGAACCGTTCGTTGGCGTTTGCGCCTGGCGGACTCACGTCTTGAGCCCAGAACACCAAGCTCGTAAATCCCGCTTCGACGTAGCGTGACACTAAAGCGGGGTCAGTGGAGCGGACCCGGACGTGACACTCCACGCTACGACCCTGCGCCTCGCTCAGTTTCGCAAGGCTGTCACGCAGAGCAACTGCCTGTTCGAAGTCCGGGGTCGCCGAGCTGAACCATCCGTCCGCGACCGACGCTGCGCGTTGTAGCGCCGCAGGGCTGTTACCGCCTGTGACGAGGCTGATGTTGACAGGTTCCGCGCAGACAGCCACGTCACAGAAATCGAAGTGCTTGCCGTGGTGATCGAACCGGCCCCCCGCCCATGCACGGCGCAGAACGGCGATGCTCTCGTCAAGGCGGCCCGCTCTTTCGGCGAACGGCACCCCGAGAGCCGCGAACTCCTCTCGGAGCCATCCCGCCCCGACGCCGAGCATGAACCGGCCTCCGGCGATCGCCTGAAGCGTTGCGGCAGCACGGGCGGTGACGAGCGGGTGGCGTAGGGGAAGGAGGTAGATGCCGGTCGCTATCCTGATCCGAGATGTCTGAGCGGCGACCGCTGCGAGAGCGACCATCGGGTCGACGAGCTGCGTGGAGCTTTCGACGATGCGGCCGGAGCGGAAGTCGTCGGAAGCGAACTTTTCGTCGTTGCTCTTGGCGGCGTCGTGCGTCGGGTGGACCGAACCGTAACTGCCCGGGTCGATCAAGTGCTCACCGAGCCAAAGGGTCTCGAAACCGGCACCGTCCGCCGCCTTGGCGACCTCGACGAGACGAGCCGGGCTCACGTCGTAGAGCGATACCCCCAAACTCACCTGCCCTGGCACGGTCGTTTGCGACGCCTCGGTCACTCGAGGTGGTAGAGCTTGGCGGCGTTGTCGTGGAGAATAGCCCGCAGGTCGGCTTCGGCTATACGGCTGAGGCCGTCGGCGATGAAACGGCGCGGCGACACGGCAGAAGTCGCCGGCCCCGGGGACATGCTCGTCGGGTGCGGGAAGTCGCTCTCGTAGAGGATCCAGTTCGACCCGAGCTGCTCTACGGCTGACTCGACCGTGTCCGTCTCGAACCAGAAGCAACCGTACATCTGGCGTAAGAAGTACTCACTCGGCAGAAGGTCGTATTCCGGGTGCTCTTGTGGCACACCGCAGTTCTTCCACTGCCAGTCGAGGTGGGCGAGAGCGAAAGGTATCCACCCGACGCCGCTTTCCACCGAGACGAACCGCAGGTTCGGGAACCTGTGGCAGACGCCGCCTGTGATCAGGTTTGCTATCACCCGAACGTTGGACATCCCGAACTGCACACCGAAACCTGCGTAGTTGGCGTGGCGGCCGGCGGGAACGAAAGCCGAGTCGAAGATCGACATGTCGCCGGAGCCGATGTGGAAGTTGACGGACATGCCTGCGTCTGAGAGGCACGCCCAGAGCGGGTCCCAATGCGGGTCTGCGAGCTTCGGCAGTTCCCAGAACGCCGGCTCTCCGGTCATGATCACGCCCTTGTGCCCTAGCGCTGCTGCTCGGGCCACCTCGGACTGGCAGCGCTCGATGTCCCACATCGGCAGCGCCATGATCGGCACGAACCGTCGGGGATCGACGGACGAGTACTCGGCGAGGAAATCGTTGTACGTTCGCACACAGGCGTACATGAGCTCGGAGTCGCCCATGGTGAGCAACTTCCCTGCACCGAAACCCGCGACGTTCGGATACAGGACCTGCGACCAAATACCGTTCTCGTCCATCCAGCGAAGGCGCGCGGCTGCGTCCCACGTGGCACGGTCCACGACGTCGAGGGTGGGTGGGTGGTCGGGAGGGTACTCATGCCACCCCGCCTGGGCCGCGCCGGCCGCTGCGCCGACTCTGACCTCGCCGAAATACCAGGCGTCTTCGCGCAACCGCTCGTCGAAGCGCACGTGAGGAACCCGGTCGCCCCAGCGATCAACATCCATGCGGGAAGTCCACAAGTCGTAAGGCTCGATGACGTGGGTGTCGGTATCGATCACTTTCCAAGAGTCGACTTCGGATTGAAGCATCAGGCCTCCCAACGTAGCTCGCTCCGCTCAACGACGGACGCACGAATCTATTATCATGATAATCTCGGCGGAGACCACGGCGTTCGACAAAAAAGGGGGACCTGGGAACATGGCCGACCACGCTTCGATCGAAGTTGACCTATCGTCTACCGTCGCTCCCGCGACTGAGCACTGGAAGCAGATGGACGAGCTGCGCGAAGCGCACCGGTTCTTTTGGAACACCAAAGGTGGTTACTGGGTCCTGACCCGCTACGAGGACATCCGCGAAGCGTTCAACAAGCCGGAGCTTTTCTCCAACCGCTCAATTGTTGCAACCGACCCGAACCCCGCCTACCGTTTCCTGCCCTCGTTCAGCGAACCCCCGCAGCACATGAAGTACCGACACCTGATGAACGGCTGGTTCGCGCCCGCGTCGATCAAGCGGCACGCGGCACGGATCGCCGAGCTTGCCCACGACACCGTCTCCCCGCTCGTCTCGCAAGGTCACGCTGACTTCATCACCGCCTTCGGCGACGGCTTTCCGGTCAAGGTATTCCTCCTCGTCATGGGCCTGCCTTTAGACGACGCCGAATTCTTCGTTTCGGCTGTCCACCGCATGTCAGGTAACACCCCTGGACATCCATCAGACATGACGGCCTGGGACGACATCCACAACTACTGGGCTCAGATGCTCGCCAATCGCAGGACGAATCCGTGCGACCCGCAAGTCGACTTCGTCACCCACCTCAGCCTCTGCGAACTCGACGGCGAGCCGCTCCCCGACGTGGACATCCTTGACATCCTCGTCACCCTGACACTAGGCAGCCTCGACACAATCAAAAATCAGCTCGGCTGGTGCTTCTACCATTTGGCGACCAACCCCGATGACCGCCGTCGTGTAGCGGCGACGCCGGAGCTCATACCGAGCGCCGTCGAGGAGTTCCTGCGCGCCTACCCCATCGTCGGCATGGCGCGTAAGTTGAACGAGGACACGGATTTCCACGGCTGTCCTATGAAGAAGGACGACATGGTCCTCCTGAGCATTCCGTCCGCAACCCGAGACCCGCGCCAGTTCGCAGACGCTGACCGTGTCTTGATCGACCGTTCTCCGAATCGTCACATCGCGTTCGGCGCCAGCGAGCATCGATGCCTCGGTTCGCACCTCGCGCGCTGCGAGTTGCAGTCGGCGATACGCGAGTGGCATTCGCTCATACCTGACTATCGCCTCGACACCGAGGACCAGCTTCTTGCGCACGGTGGCCTGATCTCGCTGCGCTCGCTTCCGCTTGCGTGGGACGCCTAGAGAACCAGACCCGCGTCAGAGCTCGCCGCCGTTCCACCAACGCTCGAATGCGGGCTTCAAGGCTGCCGACACCGGCTCCACTATCGCGCCCGTAGGCGAGCGCACGTACGTAAAAGCGCCGTAGCCGTCCTCAGGGGACCTACCTGCAAGTTCGAGCGTCCAGCCTTCCGAGAGGAGGGTCTCCGTGGTCGTCGCAACGTTGTCAACCCAGACGCCCAGGTGATGGGGTCCCGGGTGCTCCCCGGAGTCCCAGATCGACCCTGGTTCGCCTTGGAGCAGCTCCAGGTGCACGGGACCTTCCGTCGAGTAGGTAAAACGCAGGTCGACGCTCGACTCCCCGGTGCGGGGCAGCCAGATCGCCTGCTGGCGGTGCTGCAGCGCGCTCCATTTGACACCGGTCGCCTCGGTCATCTCCCCCATCGCCATTTCGATGTCGGTGACCCTTATGCCCACGTGGAACATCTGCTCGAAGTTCATTGATTGTCTCCTTTGAAAAGGACGTTGCAAGACCCGCCGGTGATTGCCTGATGCGCTGCGTCGAGAGCCCGAAGGTATCCTTCGACCACCCGCCGCTGCTCGTCTTGTGGCCATTGACCCGGAGCGAACACCGCCTGCACGGCCACCCCGTCGAGCAGCGTCGCTAGGTGGCGGGCGACAACGTCGGCGGAATGCCCACGTGCCAGAAAACCGGTGTCCTGGTCATGGGTGACGGCCTCAGCTAGTCCTTTGCGAAACACGTCGTAGCGGTGTTCCTGCTCGGCAGCCAGCTCGTCGTCTCCTACCGCTGCACCCCAGAAAGCCAACCAGACCTTCCAATTCAAGAGGCGCTCCGCGTCGAGCGGGAGGATGGCTTCCACCTTGGCCCGTACGAGCGAGCCTCCGCCCGCCGCTGCTGCCTCGAAGTACGCGTGGGCGAGTTCCGTGCGGGAGCGGAACGTCGCGAGAAGGAGCTGGCGTTTGCCGGCGAAGTAGTAGGTGAGGGTACCTGTGGTCCATCCGGCGGAACCTGCGACATCGCGCAGACGGACTGAGGCCAGACCGACCCGCGCGATCTCGCGTGCTGTGGCTTCTGTCAGTTGGCGACGCCTCAGCTCATGGTCGACGGTCTGAGGCATTGACGGATCATAACATTGCGACTAAGGTCACATCACCGTTGTTATACGACAGCTGGCGACTTCGCATGAGGCTGGAAGTCAGCTCGCCGGGTCGGAACGCTTTTGGGGAGGTAAGGCTTGGAGCAGGAACTGATCGATCGGATCAAAGCCGAAGTTGCCTGGGAATTCGAACGCAAAGGGCCGCCCACGGGTTTCCCCGCCTTCCACGACATTCCGATCGGCCGCTACGTCGAGGACGAGTTTTTCAAGTTGGAGCGGGAGCACCTGTGGAATCGGGTGTGGGTAATGGCCGGGCGTGTCGAGGACCTACCAGAGCCGGGTGACTACATCACTTTCGACGATCTTGGGCCGCCGGTCGTGATCGTGCGGGGCCGCGATCGTGAAGTAAGGGCCTTCTACAACACTTGTCGGCATCGCGGCGCTCCGGTTGTACGCTCGGAGCGGGGAAGCGCCCGCAACCTTTCCTGCCAATACCACGGCTGGACCTACGACCTCGACCGAGGTCAACTGGTGAGCGTGCCAGACGAACGTGACTTCGTCGGCCTCTGCCGGGAAGAACGGTCTTTGGGCCGGATCGCCTGCGAGGTTTGGCAGGGATGGATCTTCGTCAACCAGGACCCGTCGGCTCCGACGCTTCGGGAGTGGTTCGGGCAAGCCCTCAGCGAGATGGAAGAGCTGTCCGGCGCCGAGCTTCGGGTGGTGTCGAAGCACAGCCAGACGATCGGTTGCAACTGGAAGGTCACGGCCGAAGCGTTCTTGGAGGTGTACCACTTCCGCCACATCCACGCGCGGGGCGCCGCGGGACGCGAAACGCTCCTCGACAGTCGAGGCGCCACTATGGGCCTCTTGGCGAACGGCTGCAGCCGGATGGTCACGCCGTACTCACCGCCAGCGGCAGCCGCTTCCGGCATGTCCGACTGGTCCGACTGGCACCACACCGTTTCTCCGGGTTTCGCTGACATCCCGGCGGTAAACGACATGTTCCGATGCACCAGCAGCGCCTATAGCCTCTTTCCCAACCTGGTGACACCCGTCGGTGGCGACGGTTTCCCGTTCCTGCTGTTCTGGCCATTGGACAAGCGGACGACCCGGCTCGACTGGGTCTTCTATGCGCCGAAGGATTGGGAGGGCGACGACATCCCCGAACGCTGGCGTCGACGCACCGACACCTTCAACCTGATCATGGAGGAGGACCGGCGCAACATGGAGCCGATGCAACGCTCGCTCGAATCGCCCGGAACCACCGGTATACCAATCAACTACCAGGAGAGGCGCATCTGGCATCTCCATGAGCAGATCGACAGGACCATAGGCGTGGAACGCATCCCAGAGCATCTGAGGGTGCAGCAGGTGCTCGAGCGTTACATCGAGAAGATGCAGTCAGGATTGGTGGCGATATGAACGACACATTCGACGTGATCGTTGCCGGCACCGGCGCTGCCGGACTGACCGCGGCGATCACCGCGCACGACGGCGGCGCCAAGGTCGGCCTGTTCGAGAAGGCGGACCAGGTGGGCGGCACTTCTGCCTGGTCTGGCGGTCACGTGTGGATTCCGAACAATCCGCACATGGTGGCAGTAGGCGCGACGGACAGCGCCGAGCAGGCTCTCACCTACCTGATGTCGCTCTCGCGGGGGACTATCGAAGAGCGGCTCGCCGAGGCGTTCGTGGATGCGGGCCCGGAGATGGTGAGCTACCTCGACAAGGCCGCCGGGACAGACTTCTACGCGGTCCGGGGTTTTCCCGACTACCACCCCGAGCACCCAGGCGGCCTGGCCGGGGGTGGCCGCACCGTCGAATGTCCCCTGTTCGCTTTCGACCAGCTCGGCGAGTGGGCGGATCGGGTAACGCCGAGCCCGTACTTCAAGACGATGAACATTACGATGAGCGAGACACCGCTAGGAGCGGCGGTGCCGTCGATGCCCGACGCCGAGGAGATGCAGCGCCGCAAAATCCACGACGAGCGTGGTTTGGGTCAAGGTCTCATAGGCCGCCTCCTCAAGGCTTGCCTCGATCGAGGCATCGAGCCGGTCACCTCCGCGAGGGTCCGCCGCCTCACCATGACCGATGGCCGTGTTACCGGGGCCCTCGTGGAGGTTGAAGGACGGACATCGCAAATCCAAGCTCGGCGAGGTGTAGTGCTTGCGACGGGCGGCTTCGAATGGAACGAAGACTACAAACGAGCCTTCCTGCGGGGACCGCTCACGCACCCGGTGTCGATGCAGACGAACACCGGCGACGGGCTATACATGGCGATGAAAGCAGGTGCCATGCTCGCAAACATGCGCGAGGCATGGTGGATTCCCGTCGGCGAGCTCCCTCCGGGGGTCAACCGGATGAACCGGTTCTTGCTGTCGGGCGACCGCTCCAGGCCCCGCACGATAATGGTGAACCGTGAGGGACGACGCTTCGCAAACGAGGCCGCGAACTACAACGCGTTCGGCGGGGCCTTCCACGTCGAGGACGTCAGCCGCTTCGACTACGCCAATCTACCCTGCTGGCTGATCTTCGACCATGAATATGTCAGGCAATACGGCTCGCCAGGGTCGGGCAGCGCCGGAATAAAAGAGTCCGGGGATGGGCAGGACTCGGTCAAAGCCGCCGACTGGCTAATAGCGGCCCCGTCCCTCGGCAGCCTCGCCGAACGTCTTGGCATACCGGCCGGCAATCTAACTGCGACGGTCGATCGTTGGAATGCGCAGGTCAGCGAGGGCCGTGACCTGGACTTCCAGCGAGGCGACAGCGCACACGACCGTTGGTGGGGCGACCCCGCCTTCAAGGGTACCCGGGAGGCCACCCTAGGGCCGATCGACACCGGGCCGTACTATGCCCTGCCCGTGCAAAGCGGCGCTCTGGGCACAAAAGGCGGTCCGAGGATCGATCCCGATGCGAGAGTCCTCGACCTCGACGGCGAGCCGATACCTGGCCTTTATGCAGTAGGCAACGCCTGCGGTTCGCCTCTCGGCATGACATACGGCGGCGCGGGGGGCACCTTGGGGCCCGCCATGGTGTTCGCTTGGCTGGCAGGGCGGCATCTCAGCCGCTAGCAGTTTTGCGCATTTCCTCGCTAGGGAGTTGTCCTTCCAGTAACCTCCAATACGATGAGGGTTTCCCCAGTGGGTGCTGTTGCGACATCGAGGCCGAAGGTGCCGTCGCGCCAACCGGAGCCGTCGCGACAGCCGGTGGCGTCCAGGAGACGGCGCAACCCTGAGCCCGAAACGCACCAGAACCGCTGGGTTTCAGGTCCCGAATCGACCCCCGGCTCGACGGACCGACCGAGGCGGGCTGTCAAGCGAGCTGAGACTGTCGCTGCCGCGATCGTCTCCGACATAGTTTCGAGGCAGCTTCGCCCCGGCGACATGCTGCCCCCGGAAGCTGCGATGCTCGCCAGCTACCAGGTCAGCCGGGCGTCGCTTCGCGAGGCACTCCGGCTTCTCGAGGTTCAGGAAATCATCCGCCTCAAGCCGGGCCCGGGCGGTGGGCCCATCGTCAACGCGATAGACCCCCGAAACCTCGCCAGGACCAGCGCCTTGTACTTACACCTCGGGGGAGCGAAATACTCGGAGCTCTTCGAAGCCCAGCTGTCCCTCGCCCCGCTATGCGCCGAGATGGCTGCGCGAAACCCCGACCGCGATCTGGTGCGCGCCAGCCTTGCACCGTATGTGGCGCTCGTGCAGCCACTCCAAGGCCAGTCCTACTGGAATGCCGCGAACGGCTTCCACGGGGCGATCGAGCAGCTTTCGGGAAACCGGGTAATCGAGCTGCTCACCCGCACAGTCGACCACCTCTGGCACGAGCACGTCGTCTCCAGAATGGACACTACTTCCATACGCGAGCAGATCCTCGACGAGCACCGCGGCATCGCCCGGGCGGTTGTAGCCGGGCAGACCACCAAGTCGTCCCGTTTGATGCGGGAGCATTTCTCGAGCCTCCACGCGAGCTACACCCGCTACTGGCCGACCCGCTTCGACGAGCTCATCGAATGGGAATGATCCCCCGTCGCCCTCGCAAGCAATCGCCGACTTCCGGCATCGGTTACTAACTCAGGAGAGCTGACGCTCGAGCCATTCCGCCAAGCCTCGGTTGTACCGCGCTCCGACTGAGGTTCCCGCGAACACGCCTACAGCGTGAGGAGCACCGCTGTAGACGTGCAGCTCCGTAGGCACTCCCGCCTGGTTGAGCCGGCCGGCATACTCGACGTTCTCGTCGCGAAAGCCGTCGAGCGCCCCGACGCAGACGTATGCGGGCGGGAGCCCGCTCAGGTCCGTCGCCCGCGACGCTGCCGCGTAGCCGGGGACGTCAGGACTGCCATATAGGTCCCCGAGGTAGGAACGCCACCCGAACTCGTTTGATTCGCGGTTCCAGATCGCAAGGCCTTCAAGCCTGCTCGAAGGGGTGACCTGGCGGTCGTCGAGCATCGGGCATTCGAGAAGCTGGAAGATGAGCGGAACTTCGCCTCGATCCCGGGCGAGTATCGCGAGCGCTGCGGCGAGTCCGCCCCCGGCGCTTATCCCGGCGATCCCTATCCGGTCAGGGTTCACAGCGAGGTTCTCGTGACTGCGCCACACCCAGCGAAGCGCCGAGTAGCAATCTTCGAGGGCCGCAGGATAGGGGCTTTCTGGCGCCAGCCTGTAGTCGACCGAGACGCCGACTGCTCCGTAGGCAAGGCACCACGCGTCGAAGCGGGCGTCTTCCATCGAGTAGCTTCCGAGTACGTAGCCTCCTCCGTGTATCCAGAACACGCACGGCAGCGGGCCTTCGAGGCCGAGCGGTCTGTAGACCCGGACGACCACTTCGGGATCTCCGGGCACAACATGGTCGTGGCGGACCACCTGATCCGACAGTTCCGGTGCCGGCCCGAGGTCGGCTTGCCTCACCGCTTGGAGTGTTTCTGCGTTTACCGTCCCGAGCGGGAACATCGCAACTATTTCCGCTATGTCAGGGTCGAGCTCGAGCATCTTTGACTCCTTAAAACGTGGCCAGGGATTTGGCATGGATCACAAGGGCGTTCAGCGGCCGATCGCGCACAGACTTCGGCGCCTCAGCCGGTGGACGCGCCAGCGACCTCAGCCTGCTCGTTTGTCGCCTCAGCGCCATGATCTTGCTGGCCTGCTGTGGTCCTCCGACGTGAAGCAGCGCTGCGCTGGCGCCAAACCGCGAAACCAACTGCGACGATCAGCGCGACACCGTTGAACATGTCGTTCAGCCACTGCACCCCGGTGATCAGCTGAAGACCCTTGACTCCCGTCGCTAGGACATACACGGCGAGCATGGTCCCCCACACGTTGAAACGGCCTGGCTTGAGCTGTGTCGAGCCGAGGAAGGCTGCTGCGAACGCAGGCAGGAGGAGGGTGGCGCCGAAGCTGAGTGACGGTCCTGACAGAGAGCTGTAGAGGACGCCTGCGATTCCTGACACGGTCGCCGAGATGATCAGCGTCGTCCAGGTCCAGTAGTTGACCCGCACACCGGCAAGCCTGGCAGCCTCCTGATTTCCGCCAGTTGCGTGGATGTAGCGGCCCGCAGGGGTGTGCTCGAGCAGCCACCAGAAGAAGATCGCAAGGACCACCAGGTACAGCACGACAATTTGGAACCCTCCGACCGTCCGCTGCGTGAGGTTGTTCCAGGCTGCCGCGGTCGGTGGCAAAGGCTGGCTGTTACCCGAAACGATCGTTTGGATCGCGGCGACGACCGTGGCCATGCCGAGAGTCGCTATGAACGAGTTGATCCGAAGCTTGACCACGATGAAGCCGTTGACCACACCGACGAGGAAGGTTGCGCCAACTGCGACAAACATCGCCGGCCACATGTTCCAGTGGTGAGCGCTTTGCAGCCAGGCAACCATGATCGCAGACAGGTTTATGGTGGCCCCTATCGACAGGTCAAAGGCCCCTGCAGCGAGAGGGACAAGTACCGCTATCGCAAGCATCGCTCCGATCGCCTGGGACGACGCCACCGAGTGAAGAGTTGCCTGGGTCAGGAAGAGGTGCGGCTTCCAAACGCCGAAGACAAGGATCGCCAAAGCCCACAGGTAGAACCCGCTGAAGCGGTCCAGTCCCAAGTTAAGGGTTCTCCGTGATCCGCTCATTACGCAACTCTCTCCTCGCCGGCACCAAGTGATTCGTGTGAGATCGCAGCGACCGTCACGGCGTCACCCGCGAGGCGCGCGACTATTCTCCCGTTTCGCACGACTAGAACCTCGTGGCATAACGCAGCCAGCTCGTCCACGTCTGACGAGCTTATTACCACGGCTGCGCCGTCTGCCGCGGCCCCAAGGATCTGGCGATGGAGTGCGGCTTTGGCACCTACGTCCACTCCTTGGGTCGGTTCGTCCATGAGAAACACTTTCGGGCGCCGCCTCATCCACTTGGCAAACAGAACCTTTTGCTGATTGCCCCCGCTGAAGTTCATGAGCGGCACCTCCATGGCGCCGCTCGGCCGCACGTCGAGGCGTTCGAACCACGACCGGGCCTCTGCAGCCTCGGGTTTGCGCATGAGGCGTCCTTTGACCCAGAACGGCTTGAGGTCGGAAAGCGTCAGGTTCTCCCGTGCGGAGAACTCCATGATTCCTCCCTGGATCTTGCGTTCCGCCGGAAGGTATCCAACACCGGCGTCCATCGCCGAGCGGGGCTCGAATGGCGCCAGCGATTTGCCGTCTACGGTCACCGAGCCGCCGTCGCGCTCGACAGCGCCGAACATGGCGCCGAGGACGACATCGCGTCCCGACCCGGTGATGCCTGCTATCCCCACGATCGCGCCGGGAGCGACTTCGAAGGTAACACCGTTGAGTGGAGCAGAACGCAGGTCGCTCACCCGGAGTATCGCGTTCGAGTTCTCCACGTGAAGCGCTGCGGACTCCCTGTGCACCTCGTCCAGCTCGGATCCGACGAGGAGTGTTACCAGCGTACGGCGGTCGAGCGTGGACACGGGGCGGGTCGCGACCTTGTGGCCGTCACGTAGCACCGTCGCGTTCTCCGCGATCTCGAATACCTCGTCGAGGCGGTGCGTGACGTACAAGACCCCGATGCCCCGGTCCGCGACGCGGCGGACTATGGCAAGTAGGTGCTCCACTTCACTCTCCGGCAACGTTGCTGTCGGCTCGTCGAGTACCAGGAGCTTGACGTCGTTGCCACCACGCCCGAGCTGCCGCAGAGCCCGAGCGACGGCCACGCCGGTCTTCTGCGCCGGCGACAGCAGAGCGACCGGGGTCGAAGGATCTATGCCGACGCCGACCCTCGCCAGGTCGGCCTCGGCCTGCCTTCGGGCCTCGCCTGTGTGGATCGTCCCCCAGCGGGTGGGGAATCCGCTGTTGAGGGACAGGTTGTCCAACACCGACAAAGTCGGCACGAGACCCAACTCCTGGTGCACGAAGCGGCAGCCGAGATGGAACGACGACTCCGACGAGCCAAGCTCGAGAGGCTGCGAGTCGACCAGAACGCGCCCTCCCGGGTCAGGCTGGTGGTAGCCGGAGAGGATCTTGATCAGCGTCGACTTGCCCGATCCGTTCTCCCCCAGGAGGGCGTGGATCTCGCCGGACCGTATCTCTAAGTCGAACCCGTCAAGGGCTCGGGCCCCCGCAAATGTCTTGGATACGCCTTGGACCGACAGCACGCAGCGGGTCGGCGACCCGCTGCGTGCCTCCTCGGTCAACCCACGTGCCACAGCGACATGAATTGCTGTGCGTAGTTGGTCGGGTAGTTGAACGAGTTCGCAACGGCCACGTGGTTCGCTGACATCGACTTCTGGGTGAGCAGCATCCCGGGGAATCCACCGTCGTTGGATGCCGTGGCGGGCATGCCTTCGACGTGGCGAAGGGCTGCGTCGACCATCAGCCAGCCGGAGAAGACGGTGGCCAGTGCGGTAAACGCCTTGAAGTCCCCACCGGTGGTGATGTTGGTCTCGTTGGCGACGTCAGCGCCGATGCCCGTGATCGAGACTTTCCCGGTCAAGCCGGCGGCGGCCAGGGCTGACGGAAGACCGTCGACGAAGGCGCCGTCCACGACCGACACGTACTTGATGGTCGGGTCCTTCTGTAGCGCTGACACGATGAGGGAGTCGATCTGCCCTGCGTCCACCTCGGGGATGGTCGCGTTGATCGTGGAGATCGAGCACCCGCTGCAGTCCTTGGGGAGCGTCGCAGTAAAGACAGTCCCGTACACGGCAAGCAGCGGGAACGACGGCACGCCGACGAGCAAAACCTTACCCGTACCATTCGACTTCTCGGTTATCCACGCCGCGATTTGCTTGGCGCTCGTTGCAGTGCCGTTGTACGCGCCGATGTCGTAGGGAAGTACCGACGATGGCGTCGTCAAGGGACCCATGAAAGCGGGGATCAAAATGACGCCGGCCTTCTGGTATGCGGGGATCTCGCTCTGCCACGTCACCTCGGGAAGGCCCGAGAAAGCGACGGCCACCGGGTTGTATTGCAGCGCCTGCTGCATCGCGGAGACGAGGGTGGCCGGGTTCGACGACTGGAACGGTATGGTCTTCAGGTTCCAGCCGACCGCTGCGGTTGCAGCCTTGATGCCACTCGCAATGTCAGTGCACTGGGCAATCTCGCACTGCAGGAAGACGAAGGTCTTTCCTTTCGGCGGCGCCGAGGTAAGCGGGGTCGTCTGGGGTATGGCCGTCGGAAGCTTCTCGGCCGACGCGACGATCTGCTCTGCGGCTGTGACTTCAGCCGACGCACCGCCTGTCGTCGCCGAGGTCGCCCCCGAAGACGCCGCGGTAGTGGCAGAACTTGACGCCGCAGCAGTCGTAGCGGAGGTGGAGGCCGCCGTCTTGGACGAGCTGCACGCCGACAAGGTCCCGGCGATTGCGACGGTAACCACGCCCGCTGTCAGGGCTCGCGACAGCCGGGTACGAGAGTAGCTGAACATTGAGTTTCCCTCCTTCGCACCGACACCTGCCGCTGCGAGAAATAGACGCCTAGAGTAACAGTTATTTTGACGCTTTGCTATTGCATGTCCAACAATAATTTGATCAGGGTACAGGTCCTGCTAATTGCGTTTGCAGCCCTTCACAGCTCTACTACGACATTGCCTCTAATACGGCATTGTTCCACCATCGATAGGAAACAAGCAGCCGGTCATGTTGCGCCCGGCGTCTGATGCCAACAAGACAGCGACCGCAGCAACCTCCTCCGAGCGATTCGGCCGTTTGATAGACGATTCCTGGCAGAACAGTCCGATCATCGCGTCATAGCTCTCCAGGCCCATAGCGAGAGCGGACGCCGGGCCCGTATCTCGGACGATGTCGGTCTCGATAATCCCCGGGAGCAACGCGTTCACCGTTATCCCTAGCGTTCCGACTTCTCTCGCTGCCGACTTCACCAGTCCGTTGACCGCGTGCTTTCCCGTCGAGTAACCCGCGATACCGGGCTTGCCCAGCTTTCCTTCGACCGAGGAGGTGACGATCACCCGTCCCTCCTGGCGTGCGATCATGTGCTGCAACGCGCGGCGCATCCCCCAAAATACGTGGTTTACGTTCCAGTCCATCTCGAGCTTCCACTCTTCGTCGGTCATCGATGCCACCGGCGCCGTCGCCTCCACCCCCCCGGAGTTGAGACAGCAGATATCCAGCTTCCCGAAATGCTCGACCGTGAAATCGATTAGGCCTTCGACGTCAGCCTGCTTGCGGGCGTCGCCGGCGTAGAACGCGGCCCTCTCGCCGGCACCCATCTCGGCGATGCATCGCTCGCCCTTGGCGTGGTCACGTCCGTTGACGACGACGCTCGCCCCCTCGGCGAGAAATGCGTCTGCCATCGCCCTGCCGATGCTCCTGGTCCCGCCGGTTACGCATGCGACTTTTCCGTCGAGCTTGCCCATGTGTTTCGCTCCTTTTCGGGCTGTTAGTAAGGCGACGTTCCGCCGTCGATTGATATGAGAGAGCCGGTGATTCCGCCGCCGGCCTCGGAGGCCAGCAGCAAAGCGACTTCGGCGACGTCCTCCACCTCGTTCAGTCGTTTGATCGCCGACTCGTTTGCAAACGTCTCGAGCAGCTGCTCGTAGCTGATACCCATCGACGCCGCAGCTCCCGGCCCCTGACTTCTCATCTCGTCGGTTTCGATGGCGCCGGGGCAGAGCGCGTTGACCGTGATGCCGAGCGTCCCGACCTCACGCGCTACGGACTTGGTGAGCCCACAGACCGCATGTTTGGCCACTACGTAGCTCGCAATTCCGGGCTTGCCCATCTTGCCTTCTACTGAGCTCATCGTCATGATGCGACCCCACCCGTTCGGGATCATGTGCTTGAGCGAAGCCCGTACCGTCCAAAAGGTATGCCAGAAGCTCCAGTCGAGCGCCTCGGCCATCGCCTCGTCGGTCATGTCGACGACTGGGGCGTAGTTGCTGCCGCCGCCTGCGTTCGCGACGAGGATGTCGATCCTCCCGAAACGCTCGACAGTCTCCGCAACGATGGCCTCGCAATCCGAGCGCAGCCTGACGTTACCTGCAACGAAGTGGGCACCCCCGCTTCCCCCGGACTTGGCGAGCTCCTCGATCGCCCGGGCTCCCTTCTCAGGGTCTCGACCGTTGATGACGACGTCGGCGCCTTCGCGACAGAACGCCTTGGCGATCGCAAAGCCGATACCCCGGGTCCCGCCTGTCACGCAGGCCACACGGCCTTCGAGAAAACCCATCTCCCCTCCCTGGTAGAGCTGCTACTGATGATTATTACGGATTTCACTGTTTTAATCAACCAGTCAGTTTATAGGGCCGCTCTCCATCCCGCACATCGAGCCCACATCTTCCTGACCGGTCGGGCCTGCCGTCTCGACGATCACAGCGTGACGAGGCGCCAGGAGCTACAAGGACCGAACTGTAGGAATATGATACTGACCAGTCGATTAACATGCGAATTCGACAGGCCGGGAGACCCGTGTGTCAAGCGAATCGCAAAGGCCGCGTCGACCGACCGGGCCTATGGAATACAAATCGTAGGGGGACTAACTCATGAAGGACCGCTGGATCACCGACTGGGCGCCGAGCGGGCGCTGGCCTCACTACACCCGAGCCAACTCCGGCGAGGTGGCGCCAACCCCGGTAAGCCCGCTAAGCGCTACCTACACGTGGGCGAACGCTATATGCCAGGGTTGGCGCGACGGTTACGTCCGGACCGGTAACTACTCGATGGACGAGTTCGACCGCGCGCATCCCGAGGCAGCCGGGTTCTTCGGCGGCTACATGTACATCAACCTTTCCAACGTCAGGATGCAAGGTGTACGCAACCCGGCCGTCACTGTCGAGCAGCTTGACCTCGCCTTCTTCGGAGACCACCCGGATGTGCCGCCCTACGTCGCCGACCCCCGCGACGAGCGTCCCGACCTGACACCGAAGATCCTCGCCCATCTGGGATGGCTGATGTCGACTTCCTCGTGGCCCGAGATCGACGGGGAACGCGAGCAGACCATGACGCTTCGAGCCGAGCGACCCGACCTCGCAGGCCTCGACGACAGCGCACTGTTAGGTCGCGTCCGTTCGCTACAGGCATTGATAGCGAAGCTCTTCGAAAGCCACACCCTCAGCTCCAGTGGCTCAGGGGTAGCGCCGGGAATCCTCTACGCCGTCGGCCAGGCGATCGGAAATCCCACCGTGCCGATGAAGCTCGTTTCGGGTCTCGGCGACGTCGACTCGGCCGAGCCGAGCGTGCGCATGTGGGACATCTCGCGACTCGTTCGTAACTCCGAGGAGCTGAGCAGCCTCTTCGACGCGGGCGTCGACGACCTGATAGCGCGTCTCGCAGAGTCGGACTCTCCTGATGCGACGACTTTGCGCGCCACATGGGAACGTTTCATCGTCGACTTCGGCTCGCGTTCGGCCAACGAGTACGAGCTGAGCGCCGACACGTGGGAGACTAAGCCGGAACTTGCCTTGTCCACCCTGGAGCGAGTTCGCCTCCAATCCGACGAGGAAAGTCCTGCCGCCAGGCTCCGACGACGCGTGGAGGAACGCAAGGCGGTGACCGAGGAAGTCAGGGCTCAGCTGGTCGAGCTCGGCAACGACGAACTTGCGGGACAGTTCGAGGCGGCCCTTGTAGCCGCAAACCAGCTCGTGTTCCGGGAACGCACCAAGACAAACCTCATCCGGGCGATCCACGAAGCAAGAATGACCTTCCTCGAGCTAGGACGTCGCCACACCGAGACCGGGAACCTCCGGCGCATTGCAGACGTCTTCCAGCTCCTCGACGACGAACTGGAAGACTTCGTCGACGACCCCGGGGCGTTCACCGACAAGCTGGCGTCGCGCGCAGCCGAATGGTCGGAGCTTTTCGAGCTCGAACCCCCGTTCATCATCCGCGACGGGAACGTCCCACCGCTCGGCGATTGGCCCAGACGCGGCGCGTCCCACGTGGCGCCACTAGCGAGCGGGGAGGCCCTTCGCGGGGTTGCCGGATGCCCCGGGAAGGCGGTGGGCCGGGCGCGGGTGATCATGGAGGTCGGCGATCCCGGAGACCTCCAGCCCGGAGAAGTCCTCGTCGCTCCCGTGACGGACCCTGGATGGGCGTCGCTTTTCATGGCAGCAGCGGCCGTAGTAGTTGAGGTCGGTGGCCAGATCAGTCACGCGATCATCGTCAGCCGTGAGCTTGGCCTGCCTTGCGTGGTGTCGGCGACGGGGGCGTGCCGCGCCATCCCCGACGGCGCGCTCGTAGAGGTGGATGGAGATTCCGGCACCGTCACCGTGCTTGAAGTGCCGGCCTGAGACGCCGGGACCCGACGGGCGTAGATCGACCGTGCCGAAAATCTCACCGAAGCGAATCGGCCGCCCGCCGTCGTCCAACGCGGCGGCCACACGGATGCGCATCATCTCCGTCGCCGCCGAGCTGTTCGCGCTCAAAGGGTACGGGATCGTAACCAACAAGGACGTCGCCCGCGCAGCCGGGATCAGCACCGGCGCCCTCTACTACTATTTCTCGTCGAAGCTCGAAATGTATGTGGAGGTGTTCTGGTCCCTCCAGGCGCGCGTCGACGAACGGATCGACTCAGCCATGACGGGCGTGGACACTCTCGACGGTCGCCTCCGCGCGATCCTGGAGGTCGCTCACTCGCTCAACGCTGAGGATCCCTCCATTGCGCGCTTCCAAGGAACTGCCCGGGTCGACCGGATCAGGCACCCCGAGCTCCTGGAGGCGATACCGAACCCTCCCGGTGAAGGTGCCCGTGTCATGGAGCGCCTGATCGCCGATGGGGTCAAGACCGGCGAAGTCACCTTGGAGCGCCGCCAGCAGGTCAGAGCCGTAGTGCGGACCATTTTCGTCGGACTGATCGACTCGCAGTCCGACGATCTGGAGCGCCATCGCCAGGCCATCGACGGCCTGATCGCGCTTCTGGACCACAAGCTGCTGGTCCCGGCCCGAAAAGCACGGGCCTGACCAACGCACCAAAATCATCCCCGTTCGCACGCAGCCGGGAGCCCCGGAAGGCTGACGGGCGGTAGCGTCTCGGGCGTGAACGAAGGATTCGGCTCCATTCGCCACCTCGCGGCTCGCTTCTTTGGGGCCTTGGACCCGCGAGGTCCTTCCGCCGCGCTCGAAGCGTGGGCGCAAGGATTCCTGCTCGCCGGGGAGCGCGAACTGTGGATGCAAATGTCGGGGCCCGACCGCCGGCACGCCGCGGGCGTCGCTCGCAAGGTCGCGTCGCTTCTAAACGACGGGGGTCCCGCTCCCGACCGGACGGTGATGGCGGCAGCCCTGCTTCACGACGTCGGCAAGCTTCGCTGCGGACTCGGCACTTTCTCCCGAGTCGCAGTGACCCTGGCCGCTATGTCGTTAGGCCGGGAGCGTCTGGCGGAGATCCCGCCGGAGCCCCGGAGGTGGCGGGCCCGGGTGGGCGAGTACCTGACCCACGACCGCATCGGGGAAGAAATGCTGAGCAGAGCAGGATCGGCTGCGCTCACATCGACGTGGGCTGGAGAACATCACCGTGACCGTCAAAGCTGGGTTACACCTCCGAGGATCGCCGCAGCCCTGAACGAGGCCGACGGCGACTGACCACTCCGACTTGAGAGCCCTTCGGGCTGTTTTACGAGCCGAAACTGCTCAGCGGCGTCGCCTCGCATGCTGGCCACGGCCCGCTGCGCTCGTCGCAGACCGGTAGGCCTGCCAGCGGTGCCAAAAGACGAACGCTATCGCGGCCACCACGACCACGCCGATCAGGTAACCGGCGTAGCTCACGCCGTGCATGATCTTCTGGTAGCTGCCGCCCACCTCGTAGCCGATCAGCGCCATAGCCCCGTCCCACAAAAGTGAACCGGCGGCAGTCAAAAGTCCGAAGCGAACGAGAGGCACCTCGGCAACGCCGGCCGGCAGGGCGACGAAGTTGCGGACGACCGGCAGGAGCCGGCTTCCAAATACCCCCCAGCGTTCGTGGCGGGAGTACCACCGCTCGGCCCGGTCGAGGTCTCGGTGGCTGAGCAGGATGTAACGCCCGTAGCGGTCCACGAACGCCCTGCCCCAGAAGCGGCCGACCAGCCACGCTATGTACGCTCCGATGATCTCTCCTGCGACACCCACGAGGATCACCGCCGCAAGGTTGAGCTTGCCCTCGGCCGCGAGCACACCTGCAAAGCCGAGCGTCAACTCCGACGACGTCGGCACGCAGGCGGATTGCAATATCGACAGCACGAAGATAGCTACATAACCCGCGGACGAAACGAACGAGTTGAAGTTCAAAATAGCGAGCACGCCGCAAGGTTAGACACAGAGCGCTGCGACCTGTCAGCACGCCCCGCAGGCGAACCTTTCACCATTCAGGTGACTACGCGCCGGGGCGTCGCATACGAGGTGTCTCCGGGCGCTACCGTGTTGACCCGTGCCCTCCGACAAAAGAGCCCGCCAGCGCGCTGGGCGCGCAACCCGCATGGCCGAGCTACAGCAAGCCCAGAAGCGACGCCGACGCAATACCCGAACGATCCCGGTGGTCGTGGTGGCCGTTGTCGTCGTGGTGGTAGCCATTATCCTCACAGGAACCTCCGGTGGATCGAAGAAGGCTTCGACGGCCACGTCGGCGACCACGACCAAGACGTCGGCGACGACCTCGCCCTCGCCCGCCACCACAACGGTTACGCCGCCGACGGCCGCGCCGGTGACGTCCGGGACGAAGATCACCGGGACGACGCCGTGCCCCGCAACGAATGGCTCGTCGCCTCACGTCACATCGTTCGCGAAAGCGCCTCCCCTTTGCATTACGAAGGGCGCCGCCTACACCGCCACCTTCGCGCTCAACGTCGGCAACGTCGTGGTCAGCCTCGACACGACCAAGACGCCGAACACCGCCAACAACTTCGTCGTCCTTTCCCTTTACCACTACTACGACGGGACGGCGCTGTTCCGGACCGACACCTCGATCGGTATCATCCAGGGCGGGTCTCCTACGACGCAGAGCGCAAGCGATCCCGGGCCGGGGTACACGATCCCCGATGAGGGCAAAGGGTTCACCTATGCCCCCGGAGACCTCGTCATGGCGCGCACGAGTGCGCCGAACAGCGCCGGAGCGCAGTTCTTCTTCTGTGTCACGTCCGCCTGCTCGAACCTGAACAGCCAGGGCACCTACGTCGTGTTTGGCCACGTGACGAGCGGACTCAACGTGCTGCAGAAGATTCTTGCCTCGAGCGTCACCATCCCCAACAGTCAGCTGGGGGGCGCCCCCGCCAATCTGACTTTGGTCAACAAGATCACCATCAGTGCGTCGTAGAGCCGCGAGCGCTCTGAGAAGGCGCCGACCTACCGACACGACCGGAGACAACCGATGACTCACCCCTGCCCGCAAGCTGACGGCAGCAGCCCGAGGGTTGCCTCGTTCGACGAGGCACCGCCAATGTGCATCGACCCCGAGCACCGATACAGCGCCGAGATGGTGACGTCCAAGGGAGCGATGCGGATCTCGCTGGACGCCATTGCGGCTCCCGTCACCGTCAACAGTTTCGTTTTCCTCGCTCGCTACCACTACTTCGACGGGGTTGTCTTCCACCGGATAATCCCGGGCTTCGTGCTGCAGGGAGGGGATCCGACCGGGTCGGGCCGAGGTGGACCCGGCTACCGCTTCAACGACGAGCTTCCCAAACCGGGGAGATACGAGATCGGGTCGCTGGCGATGGCAAACGCCGGACCGAACACGAACGGCAGCCAGTTCTTCGTGATCAGCGGGCCACAAGGCGTCGCTCTACCCCCCTCGTATTCACTTTTCGGCAAGGTCGTCTCCGGGCTTGACGTCGTTGCTTCGATAGACGCCGTCGGTTCTCGCTCGGGTACGCCCAAGGAGACCGTGACGATCGAGTCGGTAACCATCACGGAGAGCGCCAACTAGCCAGTTTCCCGAGCCTGGAGCGACGCTCGGTCAGATCTCGTCGAGCGCTTCCAGGCCGACCGCTCGCCCGTCCACGTAGACCGCTACGGTGCCTGCACCCTCGCTGCGCCACGACCCGTCAGGGTCGCGGATCAGCGCTGTGCGCTCGTCGATCGCGGCAATCCGCAAATGGCCGGTCGCCAACGAGACGCTTCTGCGGGCCTTCTCCTCCGACCAGGTGTCGTAATGGGGAAGCACCGCCAGGCGCTCCAACAGACCGAGGCCCAGTGTGAGGGCCCCGCCGCGGGGATCGACCATCGAGTCGCCCAAGACCATCGCCCCCGCAGACGAGCCCGCGAGGACGGCGCCGTTGCGCCACGACTCGACAAGCGCCGACCAGGCCGGGGTGTCTTTGAGCACCGACCTCAGGTGTATCGGAGAGCCTCCCCCGATGTAGGTGAACCGCGACGACGCGAGCCTCGCTACCAGCTCGGAGTCGAAGGCGTCGGGTCGCGCGAGGATCATCACACCCGAGGCATCAGCACCGAACGAAGAGAACCAGCGTGCGGCCGTCTCGACCGCTCTGGCAGGGTGTTCGTATGCGGCCGCAGTCGGCAGCACCAATACCTCAGGCTTCCCCGAAGCTTCCCAAAGGCTTGCGTCGAAGGTGCAGCCGTTCGTCCACTCGGCGCCTCCGACGAGGCAAAGCGCTCCCGTTTCGTTGTTCATCGCCTCCCACGGTACCTCGTCGGTCCCGCTCGGAACGACTGGGCTTTCGCGACTGTCCTCTCGCGGGCGACGTTCCTCTCGTGGGCGACGTTTCTTTCTAGGATGCGTCGGGTCGCACCACCATCTCCAGGCGTGCCCTTGCCGCCTCCAAGTGCTTGCGGACTGTGCCCGCGGCGATCCCCAAGGCGTCGGCGGCGTCGCTCGTGGACGTACCTAAAAGTAGACACATGACGGCGCACGCCCTCTGGCGGGGTGCCATCGAAGTAAGGGCCGCTTCGACGTCGAGCCTGCCTGCCACAGCTACGCCGGTAGTGTCGTCGTCTGAACAAGCTCGTTCCGGTGGGTCTCCGACATCCCAGCGCGACGTGCGAGCGAGGCTTTTTCGCAGGATGCGAAACCCGGTCGTATAGACGTAGCCGGCCGGGTTTGACCCGCGCCGCACCCGGTTCCAGCGGACTAGCGCAACAGCGAAGGCCTCCTGGGCCGTCTCCTCCGCTGTCCCCGGGTCGGCCCCCGCCATGCGTAAAGCCTTGACAAGACGCCCGTAGTGCCGCGTGTAGCAGCTGACGAAATCCGTCTCCTCACCGGATTCGACGGCCAGGGGTGGATCCACGACGACCATCGTCGCGCCGCGTCAGGACCGTGCCGGAGCAACGGCGGGAGCCACGGTCGGAACCCCGCTCACGGTGGTAGGCGGGGCGATGGTCGTCGTCGTGCCGACCACAGGCAGAGTGGGCGTACGATTAGGAAGAACCGCCGGGCCGACACCTCCAAAGCAGACCCGCGGCTGCAATATCTTCGGTGCGTTCACTCCCAGGGACACTGAAGCTTGGTGCTCCAACACGTGTCCAGGCCCGTAAGCCTGCAGTGTGGCGAAAGGAGCGCTCGTGAGGCTCCCCGTCGGAGCAGCCACTGTCAGGGCCACCCAGCCGCCTACCGGTGCCATCTGGTCCAGGACCTTCGAGCCCGAAGCGCCTTGGCCGACACCGGACAGCGTCACGGCGTCCACGCCCGGCGGAACATGAGCGACGACCACATAAAGCGGGGCTCCTTCGGATACACCTATTTTGCTGGCGGTCACAGAGTAGGCCGTCTGGGCCAACGCTGACGATGACCCCTGCGGCGACGTAGTCGACGAGACGGGCGATCCAAGCTGCAAGTAGGCGTAACCACCGACGGTCCCGACAGCCTCAGGTGTCGAAACTTCTGCCTCGAATGTGAGGCTCGTGTACGGGAAAAAGTACCGGCACCCTGTCAGCGGGGCCGGGTTGGTCGGGGGTGGCACCTCGTAACCTCTGATGGTCACGTTCCCGGCGGAGCGCACGAACAGCTTCGTCCAAGGCTTGACGACGATGGGGACTGCTAGGTCACCGCGCCCCCCTACTCCGGGGGTCGTACCGACAGGTGAGGCCGTCGAAGCGCCGCTATTTGCAGTGCCCGAGCTGGCACCGCCCGATGAGGTTGCCGGTTGAGTCGAGGCACTCGAAGGCGCCGCGCTCAAATGTTGCAACGCTACGGAGGTCGGGTGACCCACCGACGCCTCGGCGATCGCCCAGCCCGAGCCGAGCGCTACAACCGCTGTAGTCGCGATCGACGCCACCAGCGTCTGGCGTCGACGACGTCCAGCCTTCGCCACGATCGCTTCGAGCTCCCCGCGACCGGGGGCTGCCGAGTCCAAGATGTCGTAGGGATCTTGCATACTTATGTAAAGCCGGAACGAGGCCGGAACGCGTAGCTCGTGGCCTATGTTGGAACGAAATCCCTCGGCGATGGGAGGTCGGTGGTGTCAAACGACGCAAAGTCGGAATTCGGGGGCATGTGCTTCGCCGGCCACGACGTGCCAAGGGGTGCTTTTTACTGCCCCTCATGCGGCGCACCTGCGGTTCAAGCGGGTCACCAGCCAGGCAGTGGCCCTACTCCGCAGGCAGCCTGGAACGGCGCGGCGGGCCAGGCTCCACGCGCCTCGCCAGTCGGCCGGCCTCACCCGCCAAAGAACCCGCCCCCGATCTCCGCGGTGCCCCTCGTGCCGCCTCCCCTCGACGCGCCGCAGTTCCCCGGGCTGGCACCCTACGGCTCGCCGATCCCTCCCCAACCCGGGTGGGGGCCTGCAAGGCGGTACCGTCCTGGCCCCGCCTGGTCCGGTTACGGGTCGGAGGACGCTGTCAGCAGATACAGGCGCGAATCGAACGGGCTCGCAATCGCTTCGTTGGCCTTCGGAGCACTGTGGATCTTCTGGTTCGGTTCTATCCTTGCGGTGATGTTCGGACACGTGGCGCTGCACCAGATCAGGCGCCACAACCGTCTCGGCGAGCGCCAGACCGGCACAGGTGCCGCCGTCGTAGGCCTTCTGCTCGGCTACGTGGGCTTGGCCGTGCTTGCGATCACGATCGTCGCCGGGGTCGCGAACTAACTACGTTCCTGGGGTTCGAACTGCGCAACGAGCTACGAGCTCGGCGAAACCCACGGGCGGCTTCGCTGCACAGCGTGCGGCTTCGACCACCACCTGCCGGAGAATCTCCAGTCACTTGACTCCTCCGGCGATGTCGGCGCGACGACCGGGCGCGGCCATAGAGCGTCGATAGCGGCGAGGATAGCTACGACCTGTTGTGGTGTCGCCGACGACATGTTCGACGACGCTGACTCAAGTCTGCGCACCGGGGAGGTCACAGCGGGACGTTGCCGTGCTTGCGTTTGGGCAGCTCCTCGCGCTTGGAGCGCAGCAGTTCAAGCGACCGTGAGAGCACCTTGCGCGTGTCGGCGGGATCGATGACGTCGTCTACGTATCCTCGTTCAGCGGCAAGATAGGGGTTGGCGAAGCGCTCCGTGTACTCCTCGACGAGCTCGGCGCGCCGGGCGGCCGGATCCGGCGAAGTAGCAAGCTCCCGTCGGTAGACGATGTCGACCGCTCCTTGTGGACCCATCACCGCCAGCTCGGCTGACGGCCAGGCGAACGCAAGGTCGGCGCCGATGGACTTCGAGTTCATGACGACGTAGGCCCCCCCATAGGCCTTGCGTGTGATCACCTGGATCCGGGGCACCGTCGCCTCGCAGTAGGCGTAGAGCAGCTTCGCCCCATGGCGGATGATCCCGCCGTACTCCTGGTCGGTGCCTGGCATGAAGCCGGGAACGTCCACGAAAGTCACGAGGGGTATGTTGAACGAGTCACAGGTGCGCACGAAACGGGCACCTTTTTCCGAGCTCTCGATGTCGAGCACACCCGCCAGATTTTGGGGCTGGTTACCGACGACGCCCACGACGTGCCCGTCGATGCGGGCGAAACCGCACACCAGGTTCATTGCCCACAGGGCGTGGTACTCGACGAAGTCACCGTCGTCCACGACTGCCGCAATCACTTTCTTCATGTCGTAGGGCTGGTTCGCGCTCGCCGGGATCAGCGACGTCAGTTCCGGTGTCAAACGCTCCGGGTCGTCGCCCGAAAGACTTCGTGGAGGCTCCTCCATGTTGTTCGACGGCAGGAATCCGAGCAGGTAGCGGACCTCGTCGAGGCAAGCCTTCTCGTCCGAGGCGACAAACGCCGCAACCCCCGACTTCGTCGCGTGTGTTACGGCCCCGCCGAGCGCCTCCAAGGTCACTTCCTCCCCGGTAACCGTCTTGACGACGTCGGGGCCCGTGATGAACATCTGCGAGGTGTCACGCACCATGAAGATGAAGTCGGTCATCGCGGGGCTGTAGACAGCGCCGCCGGCACATGATCCCATGATCACGCTGATCTGCGGGATCACGCCGGACGAGTAGACGTTGCGCTTGAAGATCCCGCCGAAGTAGTGCAGGCCGACCACACCCTCTTGCACCCTGGCGCCGCCCCCGTCGTTGATCCCGATCATTGGCACGCCGAGCGATGCGGCAAGGTCCATGACCTTGTGAACCTTCTCGCCGAACACCTCGCCCAGGGAGCCACCATTGACAGTGAAGTCCTGCGAGAACACGCACGCCTTGCGTCCGTCGATCGTGCCGAAGCCGGTGACGACACCGTCGGTGTAAGGGCGCTTGTCGTCGGACAGACCGGGCGCCCGGGTCCGGGCGAGCATGTCGAGCTCCTGAAAGGATCCTTCGTCGAGGAGGTAGTCGATGCGCTCGCGGGCGGTCATTTTGCCCTTGGCGTGCTGACGGTCCACGGCATGGGGTGCGCCGGCGTGCAAGGCGGCTTCGCGCCGGCGGGTCAACTCGGCGAGGCGTTCGGTCATTGGATGCTCGGCCATCGCGCAAAGGCTAGCTGGACCAGGGGAAGGCCACCCAGTCCGACGCGCCGGCCGTCGAATGTGCGAACCTGTCTGTGTGGCCTCCAGGCGGTCTTCGCAAGTGCTTCTCAGCGGACCGCGCGTGCCGCGCAGGGCAATCGAGCCGCCCGAAAGTCAGTGGGCTTTTCCGTCCGAACCGCCGCCGAGGCCCGGGCGTTCCCGCCGTCCTGGTCATCCAAGCCCCACCGGTGTCGACGAAGTTGTCGGAGTCGGAGCGGACCTCGAGCCCGGCACGGTGCTCCGCGCCTACCGGACCGGGGTGTTCCCGATGCCAGCAGGCAGGGGGACGCTCGCGTGGTGGGCACCTGATCCTCGGGGGATCCTGCCGCTCGAGGGACTGCAGGTGTCACGCTCGCTTCGCCGCTCCTGTCAGCGCTACACAGTCACCCTCGACGCCGACTTCTACGGTGTCATCTCCGCCTGCGCCGACCTGCGTCGGCCGGGCGCATGGATCGACGATTCCGTACGCGCCGCGTACATCCGCCTCCACGAAATGGGATGGGCGCACAGTATCGAGGCGTGGGACTCTGACGGACGTCTCGCCGGGGGACTATACGGGGTCGCCGTCGCCGGATTGTTCGCAGGGGAGTCGATGTTCCACCACCAGACTGACGCCTCCAAGGTGGCGCTCGTCGGCCTCGTCGACTTGCTCGTCGACGCGGGTACGGTCCTGCTCGACGTGCAATGGGCAACCGATCACCTGCGGAGCCTGGGGGTGGTGGAGATCCCGAGAAAGGCATACCTCGCTCGGCTCGGCGACGCTATGAGGAGACCGCAGCCAGCTGTCTTCGGAGGCTAACCGCTAGCTCGCTCATGTAAAACACCTCCTGCTCCTCCC
>JAJZDJ010000010.1:31610-37304 GCA_021828685.1 Actinomycetes bacterium
GGGGGTGGTGGAGATCCCGAGAAAGGCATACCTCGCTCGGCTCGGCGACGCTATGAGGAGACCGCAGCCAGCTGTCTTCGGAGGCTAACCGCTAGCTCGCTCATGTAAAACACCTCCTGCTCCTCCCAACGCTCCGCCGATGCGGACCTCAGGGCTGCTGTCCGATTCCACCGGTATAATCCAAAGGGTGAAGACGGTGCTCGTCGGCGAGCGACCTCTCGAGCTTGAGGCGTACCTCGAGCGCCGCCACGCGCTAGGCCAGGACCGCTTCGACGAGACCTGGGAAACATTCGACTTCTACGCCCGTTGCGGAGTCGACGAGATCTGCACAGCGGAGCCCTTCGACCAACGTCTGCGGTGGTGGATATTGGTAGGGCCGACCTATGAAGAGACTGACTTCAGCTCGCTTTTAGGAATCCGGGTTGACGAGCTTGCAGCACAGATCGAGTGGCCTCGGGCCTGACTGCAATTCATGGCCGTGTCGTTTCGCCTTGCCGCAATACCGCCACCAATAGCGAGAGCTGGCGGCTGGCAGCCAGCAAACCTGCTTGGGCGAACGTCATAATTGGTCAGGATTTTCAAGTCGGAAATGTTTTGTACCAAAAAGTGCGTTCCCTGAGCGAGGGCTGGTACAGGATGGACCTAATTGTTCCATACAAAGGGTCCCAATCTGCCCCTGGACGCGGAAGGGCTCGCCTGGCGACCGCGATCTCACCAGGTCACCAGACCACGACCACGACCACGATCAGAACTAGCTGGTTCGACGAGCCAGCCTGCCGGCTCGGTCGGCGAGTGCCGGAATTTCCAACGTCGTCGCGCAAAGCGAAGCGAAGTCGGGTTGCGGCCCTCGCCAAAGGAGGTCATCGACCGACCCTATAACCGGTGGATCGACTCGCAGCGTGGCGATATCCCGGAACAAACCGGCGAGGTCGCGCGACGAGGCCAGGGTCGACGCCAGTTTCACCACACCGCGGATGGGGACGTCCCAGCGCCCTGGCTCGTCGGGTATCGCTTCGAGGTGTCTGTACCGAGCGAGAACCGCGGCGGCGGAACGGGCGCCCCAACCGGGCAGTCCCGGAAAGCCATCTGCACTGTCGCCGACTAGCGCTAGGTAGTCGGGTATCGACTCCGGTTCGACGCCGAATTTCTCGCGAACACCGTTTTGGTCGACTACCACTTGGCGGCGCCGATCTAGCTGAACCACTCGGTCGCCTTGCACGCACTGAGCCAGATCCTTGTCGGGGGTGCAGATCAGCACTTGGTCTACGCGAGGATCGCTGGCCGCGACGGTTGCTGCGGATGCTAGAGCGTCGTCAGCCTCCAACTCGACCATCGGCCACACCTGGACACCCAACGAAACAAGCGCCTCTTCTACCAGCTCAAACTGGCCGAGGAGCGTCGGATCGACACCGGCTCCAGTCTTGTAGCCCGGCCACATCGCGTTGCGAAATGACTCGATCACGTGATCCGTCGCCACTCCCAGGTAAGGGCCACCATCCGCTATGAGCGCCATTACCGACGTCACGACTCCCCGTACTGCGGCGACTTCGCGACCCTGGCCGTTCACGTGCGACGGCGCACCGTAGAAGTGTCGGAAAAGTTCGTAGGTCCCGTCGACGAGATGCACTTTCACCGCCGAGTCTCTTTTAGCAGGTCGTCCTTCGAGGAAGAATACGTGTAGAGCGTTCCGTGTGAGACGCCGATGCTCTTGTCGATGTCGGCGACCCTGGTGTCGAAGTAGCCTTGCGCCTCAAAGGCACTCCTCGATGCGGCGAAGACCTCGTCACGTCGCCGGCTGCTGCGATCGGTGCGGGGGGGACCTTGCCTCGGCGCGATCATCCAGGAAGACGATACTAGCGGCCGGTACGTTCCAGGTCGCTATCCCTGGCCGCCAGCTGGTGCCCTCTCGCTCAGCGGTAGTGGGAAGTTAGCAGTTCTCCCACCTTTGGTATATTGTGGGACACATGTCAGAGAATGCCGGCGCGGCTACCATTTACCGACTGCGCTTCGATGCCAAACGTCGCCCGACGTTCCCTCCGTCCCTTTTAACGGACGCGGGCATCGACCCCCGCCATGAACTGGTCGCCCATGTCGTCGGCCCCGGGCGCGTCGTACTCGAGGACCCGCTCGTGCTCCTAGCCGCATTTCAGGCAGACGTCTCGCAAGATCTCCACGAGGCCGGCTACACAGGGGATCTCGCTGATGAGCTAATCGCTGAGCGGACCGCCGAAGCCATCACCGACTGACTGATGGCGTCCCTGCCAGAAGGCGATCTGCTAGCCGACGCCTCATATCTACTTGCAATCGCCCAGTCCGACGCGCTCGCAGCTCGGTTCGTCCCCGCGTTAGCGCGCACTCGAGTTACTTCGGTCAACCTAGGCGAGGTCATGTATAAAATGACGGAGCGCACACGGCGAGCGCCTCAGCAAGTAGCAGCGATATTCGGCGCACTCGGTGTGACCGTCGCGCCGTTTGACCTCGCTGCCGCGATGCGCTTCCCAGAATTGAAGGCGATCGACCGTCGCAGCCGAACAGACCAGGAAGCTCGCGGCATCACCCGCGTGAAGACGCTATCGCTTGGAGACTTGTGTTGTCTCGCCTACGCTCAGCAGCAAAAGCTCCCCGTGCTGACAGGAGACCAGCACTGGTTGACCCTCGTCGCCGACCACGGCCTGGCGCTGCACATCTTGGACTATCGCGACCCGACCTTGGCGCCATAGCAGCTCCTGGTCACATGCAGCAATGGAAAAAGAAACCGCGCATCGACGCCCACGCGCCTTCGAAGACCCAGTGTGGCGCTTGACCTAAAGGAACCCGATCGTCGGGAAGGACCCGCCGAGTATCTTCTCTGGATCAGCCCCGAGAACTTTGTCGAGGACTGTCGTGTACACGGAGCGGAAGTCGACGTTGTGGAGCAGATTCCCGTTGGGGTCGAGAGAGGTCAGGGACGGCTGGTCTCCGTAGAAACGGCCTCCTTTGACTTTCGGCCCGGCTACGAACAGCGGTGCGGCGGTCCCGTGGTCGGTTCCCTGGCTGGCGTTCTCGCCGGGGCGCCGACCGAACTCCGAGTAGGTCATCACCACCACGTTCTCGGCGCCCTTGACCCCGTCGAGCGCCGAGAAGAACGACGTGAAAGCGCTGTCGAGCTGCCCCAACAGCGCCTCTTCGTTGGCTTTCTCGTCGGAGTGGAAGTCGAAGCTGGACAGGCTCACCTGGTAGACCTGGGTGGGCGCGCCCGCCTTGATCAGCGCAGCCACGACGGCCATCTCGTCGGCGAGGGTGCTCTTGCCATAGGCGCCCTTTCCGGTGGCGCCGGCCTTGGCGGCCCCACCCGTAGACGTCGGGCCCGGCGATGTAGACGACGTGGAGCCTGCAGACGTAGAGGACGTAGAGCCCGGCGACGTAGAGCCACCCACCTCGGCTCCTATCTTGTCCAGCCGTACCTTCGCTTCCAAGAGATCCGTACCAGCCGCCGCTACTGCGGCGGCCATGCCGACGCGGTCGGGTCCGGCGGCCTGCATCGACGCGAAGGCGGCCTGAAGTGTCGTGCTACCTATCAAAGACAGGCGGGTCGAGGTGATCGCGGTTGCCGCGTAGGTCTCACCCCGCAGTACTGGCGGAAGGGTGGTCCCGACGCTTAGAGCGCGCAGCGGGTCGTAGCTGTTGGCATCCAGCCATTTGCCGAGCCAGCCCGGCCCGGACCCGTTGACGACGTCGGCGGTCTGCCAGATGTCCATTCCCTCGAAGTGGCTCAGCACCGGGTTCGGGTAGCTGACGCCACGCACGACTGCAAGGGTCCCCGCCCCCCACATGGAGTGCAACCCTTTGAGCGCTGGGTTGAACCCGATCTGGTCTGCAAGGGGAAGCACCTGGTCGGCCTGGTAGCCGAGGTTCGGTCGCAGCTTGAGGTAGTTCGGGTCACCGTAGGGGATGACCGTGTTGAGCCCGTCGTTGCCCCCATACAAGGTCACGAGCACAAGGGGACCGGTGCCCGGGCCCGACGCTGCAGACGCTGACGGCTTCGTAGAACCCGAGAGTGCGTCCGTCCAGTGCCCGATCACGGCTCCCGTGGCGAGCGCTGCCGTGGCCGCTCCGGCCCCTACCAGAAAGCGCCTGCGGGTGAAAAGGATGTCCTTGCTCATGCGAGTACGTACTCCGGTGAGGTGAGGGCCAGGGCTACAAGCTCTGCGGGACTGTCGGCGACTTGTGCGAGGGCGGCAGCTGTCGTCGAGCCAAATGCGTCGACACCGAGCATCGTCGCGACAGCTCCGACCCGTTGGGATGCGGGTACAGACGAGACCATCGTGATGTCGCCGGACTCTGCGAGGGGCAGGGCGGCCTGGAAGCGCAGGCGGGCGGTGACCGTGTCGAGCCAGTAGAGGTTCTGCCCCCAACCTCCGACGTTCGGCGGGTTGAAAACGGTCTGGCCCAGCGCAGTACCGAGCACCGCAAGGGTCGCGTGCTGCGGCTTCTTGGTCGAGCCCGCCGACGCAGCTGGGGTGGTCCGCTGTATTCTGGCGTCGAGTCCGAGGGCTCGCGCTGCGGAAGCCAGGTACTCGACCGGCTGCTTCACGAGCCCGGTCCTGCTTGTGGTGCTCGTGAAGTTCGGGTGCATGAAGATCGCCTTCAACGTCGCCGAGATGTTCATTCCGGTTCCGTATGCGTCGAGGAGGTCACCGACGACCGGATCTGTCGGGAGGACCGGGTAGGCGAAGTGGCTCCACAGTTTGGCGAGCACGAACCGTGCGGACGCCGGGCTGGTGACCGCGATGTGAACGATGTCGGTGCCGTTCCAGTCGCCGGTCTGGGCGAGGTAGGTCTTGGATCCGTAGTCATGCTGGCTGCGCTCGAAGATGTACTCGAAAGTCTTGCGGTTGTAGTACCAGCCGGTGAAACCTCTGGCGGCCGAGACCACGTCGTCTTGGGTGTAGTTGCCGAGTCCGAGGGTAAAAAGCTCCATCATCTCGCGACCGAAGTTCTCGTTCGGGTGCGCCTTCTTGTCGGTGATCGTGTCCAACCAGACCATCATCGCCCCGTCCTTGGCGACTGCCTGCATCAGCGTCTCGAAGCTTCCACCGCCGGCTTGGCGGAACAACTGGTTCTGCAGGTACATCAGCTTCGGGTCCTGCACCTTGGAGTAGGCGGTAGCGAAATGGCCGTGCCAGAACAGGGTGAGCTTCTCGCGAAGTGGCGTTGACGTCGCGATCATCTTGTCGATCCACCACGCCTGCAGGGCCGCCATTTCGAGCGATCCTTGGTGTAGGTAGGCCTTCAGCGCCGGGATGTCGCCCTTGGCCGGCCGGGGCGGACGGGTCAGGTCCGGCGTCGGGATGCTCGAAGCGCCCGGGTCAGGGGCATTGCCGAGGCCGGCGATCAGACCGTCGACAGCCGATTCGTATGTGCCTGAGGCGAGCGCGTCCAACTCGTCGGGACGCAAGCCGAACCCTGCTCTGCGGTAGAGGAGTGCAATGTCACTCCAGTTTTGGCTGACCATGACAGCATTATCGGCAGAACTTGTTAGGAAACTGTGATCTGGATGTCAGGGTTAGTTAGTCATCGCCACTCGTTCGTGGCGTTACGTTCAGCTTGAACGCAGTTTTTGAGCTGCGAAAAGACCCAACCCGACGACGGCGAGCAACATCAGTAGCTTTTTCACGCCTTAACCTTACCAGCCGCCACCAGTTGCGCCACCAG
>JAJZDJ010000180.1 GCA_021828685.1 Actinomycetes bacterium
TGGTCGCACGCCTCTCGCAGGTCTTCTTTCGACCCGTAGTGGTGCCGGAGCAGTCCGGGGGAGACGCCGGCCGTCTGTGCGATCGCTCGGATCGTCGTACGGTCGTACCCGTCACGGGCAAAGTGATCGAGAGCCGCTTCACGGATCCGCGCCCGGGCCGTCAGGTCCTCGAAGGCTACGGACCGTTCCTTGATGGACTGTCCTGCACGACCAGGCGGAGTTGCTCGCTCGGTGGTCATCTCCCCTGCAAGTCCCGTCGCTTGAAGGCCAACACCCCGACGAGGGCCGCGGTCACCCCGACGGCGGTCATGATGCCGTTCGCCGTCCAGTTCGCTGGCATGCCGGGAGCCGAGGCCATGTGATGGAACACCGAGGTGTCGAGGACCCAATGGCTCACGGTACCGAACCCACCTACTATGACGATGAGCAGCGACCATCCCAGCACCGCATAGGTCACGATCGACGTGGCACGAGGGCGCAGGCCGAAGGTGAGCACGCCGATCCCCAAGATGACGATCGCCGGTGGCACGAGGTTGATGCCGGCCCCGAGCAGGCTTGTGAAGCTCAATCCCGTGTGCTCGGTGGCGGCTCCGAGCCAGCCGAACACGCCGGCGGCGACACCGCTTGGCACCAACACGACGAGCGCCACGATGAGCCTCCCGCCGAGCCACCCGCTCCGGGAGACGGGGCGGACCACGAAGTGGTCCAGCATGCCCTCGGACTCCTCGGTGCGGGCGGCGGTGACCTGGCCGGCGGCGATGAAGCCGATCAGGATCGCCTCGATGAGGAAGCACGCACCGAGCACAGCGTCGGCTCCGGTGCCGGTTGATCCCAGCTTGGAGAGAACCCCTTTGACCGAGCCCGTAACCGTCGCCCCGGCTGATTTCGCGATGAGCCCGTAGAGGAAGGCAGAGAGGCCGATGGCCACCCACCAGCCGATGACCGTAGCCCGCATCGAGCGGATCGCCAGTCCGCTCGGGCCGTACAGCAGCTTGAGGTGGGCCTCGCCGTGGTCCCGGTCCGCGACGATGCTCGCACCGGCGTCGCGAGCACCGGCGAAACGCACCGCGACAACAGCGAGCACTGCGGTGAAGGCGGCGATCGGTAGCAGGGCCAGCGGTTGGGGCGAGGTGAGCGGCTGGACCTCCTCGACCCAGCCAAGCGGCGACGCCCAGACCAGCCCGTGAAGACCGACGCCGGCATCGGCGATCAACCGGACCCCGTAGCTGGCTCCCAAGAACGTTGCAGCGAATGAGGCCGCCTGGCGGCGGGTGGCCGCCAGCTGGCTGGTCACCGCCCCGACGGCGAGGAACATGGCCGCGGTGGCCACCATGGCAAGGGAGAAGTAGAGCGAAGGGCCGACGCCGATCCCGACACTCGAATCGAGCCCCGAGGCCACAGCGATGATCGCAGTGACCGCCCACAGTGCCACCAAGCCGGCACCCAAACTGGCGATCACCTGCGCGGTCGCACCTCGCCGCGTGGTCTGGCCGCAGAGGAGGAGATCCCATCGCCCAGCGTCCTCCTCGCCTCGGAGCAACCTGGTGCTGGTGAGCAGCCCCCATATGGCACCAAGGATCATGAGCGCCATGGAGATCTTGAATGCAGTGAAACCGCTCACCGTCTGGAGTTGAGTGGCGGGGCCGAACAGGGCGCTCGTCGCCTTGCTCGTGCCGAAGGTGGCAGCCAGCGCCGAACGTTGCGCTGCAGTCTTGTAGAGCTTGACGTAGCTGATCTCCGACGAGGCGATAGCGACGCCGAAGATGTAGCCCCACAGGATCCCCGAGCGCACGGCTTTGCGCCTACTGAAGGCGGCGACGACGGTGGCGGGCGACCCACCGGCACGCACCGGTGCGGTGATCCGCGCCCGGATCCCGAGGTTAGCCTGCATGGCCGTCTCCCCCGTACTGGGCGAGGAACAGCTCTTCGAGCGAAGGCTCGCGGCTGAGCAGTTCGGTCACGCCGGCCGCTGCCAGGATCTTCACCAACGGCTCGATCGATCCACGGACCTGGCAGCGCACCGCCGAACCGTCGGCTTGCACTGCGCTGACCCCGGGCACCGCGGAAAGGTCGGGGACTGCTCCGTCGAAGCGTGCCTCGACGCTCAGCGCGCTCAGATGGCGCATCTCGGCCAACGTTCCCATCTCGACGAGCCTGCCGTCGCGCAAGATGCCCACCCGGTCGCAGAGAGCCTCCACCTCGCTCATGATGTGCGAGGACAAGAACACGGTCTGACCCCGATCTCTGGCCTCGTGCACACAGTGGCGGAAGGTCTGTTCCATCAAGGGATCAAGCCCGCTGGTCGGCTCGTCGAGGACAAGCAGGTCCGGTCTCACCATCAGCGCCGCGATCAGGATGACCTTCTGTCGGTTGCCCTTGGAATAGGCGCGCACCTTCTTGGTCGGATCGAGATCGAACCTCTCGATCAGCTCGTCGCGGTACGCCTCGTCGAGCCCTCCGTGGACGCGGCCGAGCAGAGCGAGGGTCTCGGCTCCGGTCAGCGACGGCCACAGGTTGGCCTCCCCGGCCACGAAAGCCAGCCGCCGATGGGTCTCGACGGGCTGGTGCTGGCAGTCGAACCCGAAGATCTCCGCTCGCCCATCGCTTGGGCGACAAAGCCCGAGCAGCAGGCGGATCGTGGTCGTCTTGCCCGCTCCGTTCGGCCCGAGATATCCGACGACTTCGCCCTTTCCGACTTCGAGGTCAAGGTGATCGAGGGCCACGACATTGCCGAAGCGCTTCGTCAGGCCTTCCGTGCGTAGGGGCGGGTCTGCCATGTGCAAGCCTCCTCCCATACTAGACACGTGGATAGTTTACCAGATCCTCGTATAGCGTTAACAGGGCCAGCGTGAAGGGTCCAAGGACTTGATGCCAGGAGGTGCGTGGGTCCCTTGCCGGGACCGAGATCGGTCGGAGCGGCGGATGGGACGAGCGCTTTGCAGGTCACTTCGAGTAGGACGTGATGGAAGCCGACCGCGCATCGTCCAAGCTGTGGATCGTGGCGGACGGCGACGCGTTGAACGCGCTCCTCGGGCCTGGGGTGCTGACTTCAGGCAGCCCGGTCGTATTCGTGGATGATGCCGTCGGGGATGTCGCGCCGGTAGATCTCGCCGGTGGGTGGTTGGTCGTGGCGAGGCAGTGGGGGTGCAAGCTGGCGTCCGCCTACTCAACGGTGCTCGGCCACAGCCGGCACCTCGAGGGCGCTGATCGTGCTGTTCACCGGCGATCAGGCGTCCGTCGCCGTTCGCCGCTGATGCTGGTCGCTGTTGCCTTCGGCTGTAGTTGAGAGCTGCACACGACCACGACGTGGCCGGATGGACACCGCGGTGCCGATCCTCGGAGTCGCCGATATCCACCAGGGTGCCCCGTATAGGGGACGGGGAGTGGGAAACGTCACCGGGCGGGTGCTACGGGAGGCAGCTGGGACCAAGAGCATGCGCCTTGGACGGTGGCAATCAAGGGTTGGTCTTGCGGGACAGCGTTGACAGCATCACAACTGTGAACTACAGTTGACATGTGGTCGAGGTTGTCCGGTCAGAGACGTTCGACCGATGGCTACGCAAACTCAAAGATCGCCGTGTGGTCGGGCGGATCCTGGTTCGGATCGACCGGTTGGCCACCGGCAATCCTGGTGATGTCAAACCGGTCGGCCAGGCAGTCTTCGAGCTGCGCATCGACTACGGACCGGGTTACCGGGTGTACTTCCTGCGCGACGGCGATCGGCTAATCCTCCTGCTCAACGGCGGGGACAAGTCAACACAGGACGCGGACATCAAGGCCGCCTACGACATCGCCCGCCACTGGCGCCGCACTCAAGGAGCACAGCAATGAACACCGACACCGAGACTTTCGCCTCCTTCGACCCGTCGCACTACCTGAACACCGTCGAAGACGTCGCCGCCTACCTGGAAGCGGTCATCGACGAGTACGACGACGACCCTGCCGCGATCGCCCGGGCGCTGGGGGCGATAGCGCGCTCGCGCAACTTCAGCCAGATCGCCCGACAGGCCGAGATGAGCCGCGAAGGGCTCTACAAGGCGCTCTCCGCCGACGGCAACCCCAGCCTTGCCACCGTCATCAAGGTCTCCCATGCACTCGGACTGCGACTGCGCTTCGAAGCCGTCGCCTGAACCGGCAGGACTCGGAGCTTCCCTTCTCCGAAGACGAAGTGCCGCAGCCCGGTCCGCCATCCTCTACTTGGACTGCTTGGCCAGCGCCGTCACCTCCTGGAACTTGGCGACGTCCTCGTTGCACGAGGCCCGAACCGCGATGATGTCTTCAAGTCGCTCGGCCAGATCGAGGCGGTGGTGTTCGACTTGTTCTACACCCTCGTGCATCCCGGCGAGTTCCCGGGTGGCGGTGACCGTACAACCTGGCTTGCAGACCTACTCGGCGTCGATGAGCGGGTTCTCGAGACCAGGTGGGACGCGTTCGAGCCGCTCCTTGAGTCCGGCCGGGCGCCGGCCACTCGGGCGCTCGGATCGGAGTTCGCGTGGTTGACGCAGATGGCGGCCGACCTTGGGAGGCCGATGGGTCCAGAGGTCCGCGCCCATCGTTGAGAGCGAATGGGATGTCACCCGCCGTCGGGCACTTCTTGAGCCTGTGGGGTGCACGCGCAGGATTTCGGCCCCGCAGTCCCGATATCGCGCCATGGACATGCTCCGGTGATGTCGAATCACGCGTTCTTCAGCGATCGCGGGCGAGATGCCTCGGGAAGGACGTCGACGGTCATGTCGACGGTATCGTGAGCAAGGTATTACGCAGAAGCTGCAAGCGGTCCTGGGCCGGATCGGGCCCGACCCGAAGACCTTCCGTCAAGCAGCGTGGGAGTACTCGTGCGGAATTCCAGCGAGTCGATCGACTCAGTCGCTTCTCGGAAACGTAGGCGATCGGGACATCGAGAGTTATCCCGCGGTACGGCCTTGCTGCGTTGTCATGCTCGACGAGCTCGGTGAGCACACGTTCGAGGTGACGCTCGCTTCTGATGAGCAGCCAGTCGAAACATTCGCGTCGCGCGGTGCCCACGAATCGTTCAGCGAACGCGTTGGCGCGAGGCGCGCGGCCCGGCATCTTGATGACTCGGGCACCAATCGAGGAGATCACCTCGTCGAAGGGCCCGACGAACTCGGTATCGCGGTCGCGGATCAGGCACTTGACCGAGCGCCCTTACTCCTCGAGCGTCATGGCAAGGTTGCGCGCCTGCTGGGTGACCAAGCTGCCGATCGGATGATCGGTGACGCCGGCCAAGAAGACCTTGCGCCGCTCGAGATCGATAAAGAAAAGCACGTAGAGACGACGGAGCGTGATCGTATCGACGTGGAAAAGCCGCAGGCGAGCGTGCCGGAGGCTTGGGTGCGCGGAAACTCTCCCCACGTCGGTCCCGACCGGAGCGGTGCCGGTTTGAGACGATGTCGTCGAAGCACGTTGCGCACGGCTGTCGCCGAGAGAATGACGCCGAGCTTCTTCAGCTCACCGACGATGCGCACATAGCCCCAGCGCGGATTCTCCCGCGCGAGGCAAAGGACGAGCGCGACGACTTCGGCATCAAGCGCGTTCGGAGCGACCTTTTCAGGACCCGGGTGTGTCCAGGACCGGCGAACGAGATCTCGATGCCAGCGCATCAGCGTGGTCAACGTCACGAGGAAGGTGGCCCAGCGTTCCCGTGGAAGCAATCGAGCGAGCGTCGCCAGCACGGCGCGATCAGTGGGGGAGAATCGGGGACGCGGAACCTGGCGACGGAGTACCGCGAGCTGATGGCGCAGAACGGCGATCTCGACATCCTTCTCGTCAGGTGTCGGGCCGACCCCGACGATGTCGAGCAGCTTTCGAACGAGCAGGAAGGTGATTGAGCAGCTCACTGGACGATCCTGGCACTCTTGCTGCGGTCCTGGTCAGGGCCTGCTTCCTCTGCGTGCACCCCACAGGGTGAGTCGGCGGGCGTGTCGGTGGGCAGGTGAATCACCGGTCAACGCTCAAGCGGGTCAAGACCCCGACCTCGATCAGGTTGACCGCATCACTTGCAGCTGACCGGTGCCGCTCTCGTGTCGGTGCTGCCGCTGACGCAGGCACCCGCCAACGCCCGCTGGCAGCTATCCGCCTCAGCGGTTCGACGTCCCGCCACGAAGCTTCCCGCAGCGTCTCGCCCGTACGTCAACGGGCTGCCCCGAGCGCTCAACAACGCGCCACGGCTGCGCTGATGGCCCCTGCGGCTGACAGCAAGGGAATCGTCGATGACGTCTGCGCCAAAAAGGCGGTGGCCGAACTCGCCCGCACCTGAGCACATCATGTCGTGTTTCTATCGGACGCCGGTCGGGAGCAGATCGCTACCCGGTCGGCGCCGAGTCGCGTCCCCAATCAATCAAGCCGAAACGTC